>JAPPII010000022.1 GCA_028820845.1 Candidatus Poribacteria bacterium | reverse complement strand
CCTTTTGACGAGGCAGCATAACTTTACAATACAGTCCAAACTTTAGTAAGTTATAAGTTGTAAGTTACGTGGGATTGATAATTGTGGAGGGGTTGTGGGATGTTTGTCTGAATCGCGAAATGATACTGCCGAATGTGAAAAAACAACTTGCCAAGTGTTCTTGAATCTGCTATACTATTTATGGTAAAATTCACTCCACCGCGGTAGCGGAATAAAACAAACTGGCACTGGAATATCTTATGAAAACGATACTCGCGCTATCCATACTCTTCTCTGTGATTGCTGTACCTGCTTTGGGTGAGTTGACGGATGCCGACCTTGACAAGATACGCTTGGTTGTCAAAGAGGAAGTCAAAGCAGAGATCGCTATAATTGAGAAAAAAATAGACGGTTTAGACGCTCGGCTGCGGACAGTCGAAACGAGTATTGCAGAGCTGCGTGGACTCAGCCTCGCTTTTTCTAAAATAAAAGACTGGGGGGTAGCTATCTGTGCTATTGGTGCTTTGGTTGTATCAATCATTGCTTTACGGAAAAAGCAACCTACACTCTCACCGACATCACAAGACCCCCAAAAAGCAGCGTCTCAATGAAGTAAACGTGCGATAAATCGCACTACTACGAACCGATCTCCCGTTTGTAGTAGGGAAACCATTCATTGCCCGTCAATTTATATAACCCAAAACCCCTATTCCTCCAGCTCCAGTCGTTTCTTCTGCTCTTCAAGCATCTTCTGTTGACGCTTGAGACGCTCTGGTACGAGGCGTTCCCGTGGTGCTGTCGGCTTGAAATCGAGGCGGTCTTTCCCTAACCCGTGCAGGACTCCCAATTCCACGGGTGAGAAATCGTCTGGATCCTCACGGTTGAAATTCATCGGCGCCTTGAGGGCAACGGGTGGGTTGGTGATGAAACGGGCGCGACCGGAAGGGTTCTGTGAAGCGGCGTGCAAGATGAACGGATGTAGCAGCACAACATCTCCCGCTTCTCCCGTAATTTCTACAAAGTCTTTGCATTTGCCAATGAGCTGCCCGAAACCGCTCGGTAACAACCCTTCTGGGTGCTCATAGAGTCGTTGTGCGACATGCTGGACTGAATCACACGCCACAAACGTCCCACCGCTTTTTGGATAAATGTCCGACCAGACGACAATCGTCAGCAACCCTTGTTCTGGACTATCGAGAAAGTGTCGGAAGAAATCGCCATCTTTATGCCAACCCCCGACTTCTGGGGAAGGCGGTTGCCACGGTTGGTCTGCCCCTAATCCGAAGTTGATAATAAAGCCGTCACTCCATCCTGGCTTTGCGTCGCTCCAAAAATTGGTAATCCTGTCTTCGCCGCCGAGTAGATCACAGATGGCATCATAAGCCCTCGGTGCGACATCCTCAATTAGCACCCGATTCATGGAAGGTAGATGCACACGGGGTTGTTCCCATGTCGTCGGATCGTCGGGGTCATAACCGAGCCGCTTAAAAGCGAAGGCGCGCCACTCTTCCGCTAACTCGCGTGAGAAGCAGCCTTTCAGAATAACATGTCCTTTCTCAATGAAGTGACTAACGTCTGATTCTGTGAGTGTTCTATAGGTTTTCGGCATTATGTTTCCTCTTTATTGTATACTTGCCAACAACGTCTCTGCGAGCTGGGTTGCGAATTCATCGTCATTGATGTGCGCGTCCATCTCAATAACCGTAACATTGTCTCCGATGTGTGCCTTTAGGTTCTCAATCCACGCCGCCCGCGCTTCAGGGGAATCAAAGGGCTGCCCGGTTTGGTCAATCGCCGAGACACCGCGTGTTGGAATTATAACCGTCGTAGGCCCTTTTGCTTCACTGAGTTTACGCGCCATAATCCGTCCGAGTTCGGCAGTCTCTTCAGGCGTCGTCCGCATGAGTGTTACCGTCGGATTGTGCTGATAGAACAGCCGATCGCTGAATTGCTCTGGGACCGTATCCGGCGGACCGAAGTTCACCATATCCAATGCTCCCGGCGCGACGACTTGCGGCACTCCGGTTTCTCCCGCGGCTTCCAATCGGTCAGGCCCCGCACTGAGGACTCCGCCTACCAATTCATCGGCGAGCTCTGTCGTCGTTACGTCTAACACACCGGCGAGGAATCCGCCTTTCACAAGATCCTCCATCGCCTGTCCACCGGTACCGGTTGCGTGGAAAACAAGCACTTCATAGCCAGCGGCTTCAAGGACTTCGCGTGCCTTTGTAACACACGGGGTCGTCACGCCGAACATTGTCGCTGCGATGAGCGGTTTGTCCGCTGTTGCTGCGGGTGCCTCGGCGTTCACCATCCCGACAATCGCGCCAGCAGCGTTGGCGAGAATCTGCCGTGACAAACGGTTGATGCCCGCAATATCTACGACAGAGTACATCATACAAATATCTTTCGACTGCACATACGGACTCGTATCACCCGATGCCAAGGTTGAGACCATAATTTTCGGGACACCGACAGGCACCGCCTGCATCGCCGTCGTGCCGATGGTCGTCCCTGCGGAGCCGCCGAGCGAGATGATCCCATCAATTTCGCCTGCAGCGTGTCCCTCAGCAACAAGCGTGGCGGCACCTTGCGCCATCACAGCGACACTGTTCCCGCGGTCGCCTTCGTCTCGCAACGCTTGTAGCGATGAACCCCCTGCCTGTGCGACTTCATCTGCAGAAACGTCCGGGTTTAATTGCGGTTCGCCCAATATCCCTGTATTGATAACACACGTTGATACCCCGGCTGATTCTATCTGCGATTTAATGAATGCGAATTCTACACCTTTTGTATCCATTGTTCCAACAATGCAAACCGTTTTCGCCATCCCCGAATTCCTCCATTTGTTTTATGTGTATAGTTTCTTCTGTAGGAGCGAGCTCCGCTCGCGACATTTCGGTAACCTTTCGGGATGCCCCAACTTGTTGGGGACGCGAGTCACCTAAACACTCCCGAACAAGAATGTAATACATTGTCCCGCAAGTCCACACGCGACCTGCGCTATGGATTTCGTCTATTCCCAGACTAAATCCGGGCTTCCAGATGTTAGCAAAGCCACAAACTAACAGTTTGTGCTACAATTTTGGTCGTTAGTAATTCTTAGAGATCGCGAGCACAGCTCGCTCCTACCAAGAGGCATTCTTACCTACGCGTCGTAGTCGTGACTATCTTCTGCTCGATCCCGTGGGACAAACCCAACCTTTCGCTTTGCATTCGAGATGTCCACCCAACGTAAATCGTTGTTTGACATGCCGTAGAAAATCTCAAATCGCAAACTATCCTCAGCATTGATGCACCGCTCGAATATCTGGACAATATCGCGTTGGCTCACGTAGATGTCGGCACCCTGTGGGGGACGCGGACGATCCCGTTCAACTTGACCGATGCGGACACAGATACACGACATCCCATGACGATGGGAGTATGTTCGCGCCAAAGACTCCGTCCACACTTTCGTTGAAGCGTATAGCCCTCTCGGTTCTGCCGGTATATCCGGCGTAATCATCTCTACATCGTCGGGTATGTCGGCATGTCGGCGTTCCACCATTGCCTTGTACGGCTCTTGATCGCGATGCCCCTGTGAGACGGTAATACTGCTGGCGGCGACGATACGTCCAACACCGGCGACTTTGCACGCCTCAAAGACATTGTAAGTCCCAATGATGTTGTTATTTAGCAAACTCTCCCAACTCTCTCCGCTCGGATCTGCGGCAAGATGTGCGACAACGTCCATACCTTCAACGGCTTGTTGCACCTGATCAAAATCAGAAATATCGCACAGGCTGAATTTCTCATCAGGAATTTCAAGCGTCCATGCCCCCGGAACGCGCACAGACGGCTCGCGTTTGTAGTCGAGTGCGGACGCATCGTACTTCTCTGGCTGTTCCTCCAGCCGTTTGTATGTCATGTAACCAATCTGTCCCGTCGCACCTGTAACAAGCACCCGCTTGGGTGTAGCCATACGTTCACTTTCCTTCTCAAACACCCTCCGGTAGGTGCGGTTAGATGAAGTTTAAATAAATAATTCGGTAAGGTCCGGTGCGGTTACAAACCGCACCTACTGAGTTTGGGGAAAAGCGGTTACAAACCGCACCTACTGAGTTTGGGGAAAATTGGAATTACCGATTTAAATTCTTAATGTTCATGAAATCGCACTTACGCAAAGTGTAAAATTAATTCTAAAATCTACTCTAATTCCCAGTTTTCATTCGCCCCCAAACCGTCGCCAGCTTATTCTTCGGTTCGACAGGCAGTGGTACCGCTTGGGCGAAATCGTCGTCTGTCGGTATAAAATCGACCGTCGAGACCATCAACACATCGGAACACATGGTTTGGGCATTCAGTCCACCTTCACGGTGATAGATCGTCACCGTATTCTCGCCAGCATCGAGTCGCGTTTTCCAACCGTTTTGGAGACCGCCACCTGCCTGCCCTTGCAACGCCTGTGGTTGTGCGGAGTCCCCAGCCCATGTCCAGGGGTTGTTGTCATCCCACTTGTCGAGCCAAGTCGCATCCCCAAGTGTGTTGATGTGTCGATCGAACTTTCCGAGGTCAGGCGTTCCATTCACCTGAACAAAGAAGGAGTTGTGAGCCCGACCGCTTGGATTTCGATCCCAAGATACCCTTGACCAGACAAAGTAAGTGCCCCCTGAAGCAATACCGTCAATTGTATACTTCACAAAAAAGACATCCTCTGCTGGAGGCAGGTTATTTGGTGGGTTCGGTGAATTATGCACGAGGTATGCATCGCCAGAGGCACCCTTCAAGTCATCAACAAGGTGTCCCTTTTCATCATTGAGAAAGAATACGTCTTCATCTCGTTCCTCGAATTCCTCAACTTCCCACCAATACTGGACACCACCGTTGAGTTGGGAAACCATTAATTCTTCAACGGCTTCAGCCGAGGTCACAAATAGCGCAATAATGAATAGCACTCCTATGGCGTACATGATTCGCGTTAGGACATCATGTATCATGTTTTTGTTCCTCCTATGATATGCACAAACTAAAAGTTTGTGCTACAAAGAACACACAAACTAAAAGTTTATGCTACATTGTAGTGGACTATTATATGGTGTATTATACGGGATGTCAAGAGGTTTTTATTGCACATCTCTGGTGACTCCAGAAATAAAATTGACACAATTCAAGGGATGTGTTAGACTTAAAAAACGATTGTCAGCGTTACAAGCAGTTAGCTGATGGCTATCTTTTACGCGTGCATGCGCAGATTGTGGAGGAATGTGTGAAATCGATTGATTCTAAACAAGCAGGACTAACGTCCGTACAAATTCTGGTCGTCGTCGTCATCCTCGGAATTATTGCAGCCGTCCTTTTAGCACCTCGGCTGCTCGGACAAGCGGGACGCGCCCTACAAGCACAAGCTGCTGAGGAAATTGAAGTGCTTGGTATTGCCCTCGATAGGTACGCTAAAGATAACGGCGATTATCCATCAACCGAACAAGGTTTAAAGGCACTCTGGGAGAAACCCGAAGCGGCACCGAATCCTATAAACTGGTTGGGACCCTACATCCAAATCCCGATTACAGAAGACCCCTGGGGCAACGCTTATATCTATATCCGCCCGGGTAACCACGACCGATACGGATACGATCTTATCTCCTTCGGAAGTGATGGCGTTGAAGGTGGAACGGGTGAAGCGGAAGATGTTGTCAGTTGGATCCGGCGCGATGAGTAACTCTTAAAACATCGAAAACCCTATAAGAAGACGGGGGTGGACACATGAAGATTACGCAAATCGACGTTATCAAAGTGAAAGTCCCGTATCATGAAGGCATCAATGAATTGATGACCCGCCGAAATCTTTATCAGATTGACCACGTCTACAAGGTACACACCGACGCTGGACTCATCGGGATCGGCGATGGCGCGTTTCAATCAGATGCGGTTATTCAGGGATATATCGGTAGGGATCCGTTTGCGTTTATGAACGGCTGGGCACCGACCCCGCTCCAACAAGCATTTTACGACATCATGGGGAAGGCTCTTGGTGTACCGGTGCATCAACTGTTAGGCGAAAAAGTTCACGATAAAACAGCGTTCGGGTACTGGTCGATCGACATGACACCCGAAGCGTGGGCAGCAGAAGCCCAACACGCGTATGCGCTCGGTTACCGACTCCATAAAACCAAAGCCCGTCCCTGGTTTGAGGTGCTTGCGCAAGTCGCAGCGATTACGGCGGTTGTGCCAGATGATTACCGACTCCGCGTTGATGCAAACGACTCCTTTGAGACACCCGCACACACGCTTGAAGTCGCACGTCAACTCCAAGATTACAATATAGAGTCGTTTGAGACCCCAATTCCGCAGGCAGACATCGCTGGCTACCAAGAAATCAAGCGAAACACCGATATACCGATAACAATCCACTTCGGTAATCCAGACCCGATTGCAGCGATACGGGCAAAAATGAACGATTCGTTTATTATCGCTTATCCCGACTCGCGCGCTGCGAACGCCATACGGGAAGCAACTATTTCAGAGGCTGCACACCTCCCGGTTTGGATACAGATCGTCGGACTCGGGATCACGACCTGCTACGTCACGCATCTCGCTGCAGTCATGTCAAACGCAACCATGCCAGCGATTACGCTGAACGCCTTACGGGCTTTTGATCTTGTCACGCCTTCGACGATTCCGCTTGTTGACGGATACGCAACCGTCCCAGATAAACCCGGATTAGGCGTTGAATTAGACGAGGATGCGCTTGATAATTGTCGCGTTTAAGGAGCATAAAACAACACGAAAGTGTTTATTACTTGCGGCGTTCAGGTCTTCACAGAAGCCCTCTCTGAAGATGAACTCAACGCCGTTATGGACGATGGATTAGCCGGTTATGCCGCTGTTGATGCAGCGGGTAAATTGGCGACAACTTGGGCTTTGCTGAAAGCCCAAAAATAAAACAGAACTTACGCAAAATTGCGTTGAAACATGTATCTTCGGACAATAAAGACACTTACCACCATAGGATCGGTGCGGTTAGAAACCGCACCTACCGGTGGAATGTGCAAGTTCTATAAAAATCAGGCACATCCGTGTGCCGCAGTGGAAATGGAGAAAAACGCATTATGCAAATGCACGTAGGTGGAGAATGGATTGACAAATCCGACAAAATTGACGTACTGAGTCCTTTCGACGGTTCGGTTGTTGACACCGTTCCGAGAGGGGACGCAGCCGATGTCGAAACCGCGATTCAGACGGCAGAACGTGGCGCGAAAGTCATGGCAGGCTTGACCGGCTATGAACGCTACGAAATCCTGCGGAAAGTCGCCGACTTGATGGTGGAAAAGGCGGGAGAACTCGCTGAGGTTATTACCCGCGAAGAAGGGAAAATCTTAGCAGAGGCGACGATTGAGGCGACTCGCGCTTCCGAAATTATCGCCCTTTCTGCCGAGGAATCAAAACGACTCACGGGTGAAACGATCCCGCTTGAAGGCGCGCCGGGCGTTAAAGATAAACTCGGTTTTACAGTACGCATGCCGTGTGGCGTGGTTGCGGGTATCAGCCCGTTTAACTTCCCGTTGCACCTTGTCTGCCACAAAGCCGGTCCCGCAATTGCTGGTGGAAACGCCATTATCATCAAACCCGCAACGGACACGCCGCTCTCAGCACTGAAACTCGTCGAACTCTTTTTAGAAGCCGGCACGCCGCCTGAGGCGATTCAGTGTGTGACGGGACCTGGTGGCGAAATCGGCGATACGCTCTGTGCAGACCCACGCGTCCGAAAGATTACCTTTACCGGCAGCCGTGATGTCGGCGAGCATATCTGTCGCGTCGCAGGATTGAAACGGGTTACGATGGAACTGGGTTCAAATTCACCGCTCATTGTCATGCCCGATGCCGACCCAGAAAAGGTTGCACGCGCTGCAGCGGCATCCGGTTACTCTAACGCCGGACAGGTCTGTATCTCAACGCAACGCGTCATCGCACACGAAAAAATCTATGGCGATTTCTTAGATGCGTTCCAAGCCGAAGTCTCGCAAATCAGCACTGGTGATCCGCTCGTAGAAGGGACACGTATGGGGCCGATGATTCGAGAGGGAGATGCTACCCGTGTCGCTGAATGGATTCAGGAAGCCGTTTCGGACGGTGCCGAACTCCTTACAGGTGGAGATAAGCAGGACCAGTTCGTTACACCTGCGATCCTCGCCAACGTGAAACCAGAGATGAAAATCTCTTGTGATGAAGTGTTCGGACCGGCTGTCGGTGTGACGCGAGTCAACGACATCAACGAGGCGATTGCGCTCGCCAACGATACGAATTACGGTCTGAGTGCCGCCATCTTCACGCAGAATGTCGATTGGGCGATGAAGTTCGTCCGTGAAGTCGAATCTGGCAATCTAATGGTGAACTGGGGTACGCAGTGGCGGGCGGATCTGATGCCTTATGGCGGTGTTAAAGAGAGCGGTATGGGTAAGGAAGGACCGAAGTATGCTATAGAAGAGATGACCGAATTGAAGATGGCAATCTTCCATTTGGACAGTTAGCAGGTTTTAACAACGGGCGGATGTTGTCATCCGCCCGTTGTCTTTATGCCTTTTGTGCCACCATGCTTGCAAGGACACCGAGAATTCTGTCGCACCGCTCAATTGTGTAGGCTGCCATATCAAGTTGAAGTTTCTTTCCCTCCAACTTAAGGAATACCCACTCTATGCCTGATGTGGTAGTACCATAGACGCAAGGAACCTCGTTCCCTTGTTCGGCATTGAAGCGTTGGGCGGCGACCATCTCTGCAACACACTGTCCGAGCCCTGCTGTCAAATTATCCCTTTTCGCTTCAACAAGGAGGATGATTGGGGATTCCAGATGAAATTGGGATGGCGACAGACTTACCACAAAATCACAAACCCCCGTCAAGCCACTTTCGGCATCAACATTAAAGTCAACCCCGGAAAAGAAACTGATACTGCGGTTGAAGTGCTCCCAGAGCTCAACGAGAACGGCAGAGACAATCAGTTCTGATTTTGCCTTCTCTGTGCCCATAGCGAAAGCTAACGGCACGTTCCGTTCCAGCGTTGTGATGAGATGCGCGCTCGGAGCCACCGGTTCTGCATCAGCAAAAATGCCGGCAGCGTTTATTTCTTCAAGGTCAAACGCTTTCTTTACGGTTTCTAAGGTCCAATTGCTATACGCCATCTAAGAAAACCTCCATCCGCGTCCACAACGGCAGAAAAAGGCGAGGTATTTTTGCGAATCAACACGGAATGTGCGTATAGCATTCCGTGGGGTGTATCCCCAGAAACCTCGCCAGCAATAGGTTGCTATAGCCTACTCTTCCGCTTCCGCCTTTGACTCGGCAATCACTTTCTGTGCGACATCGTCAGGTGCAACTTCGTAGTGTGAGAACTCCATCGTGAAGTTGCCGCGCGCGCTCGTCATCGACTTGAGATCAATCGAATAGCGGAGCATCTCCGAGAGCGGGACGTTCGCCTGAATTACCTGCTTTCTTCCGATCTGTTCGACACCCATCACCTGTCCGCGCCGTCCATTCAAGTCGCCAATAATACTCCCCATGAACTGCTCCGGCACAGTGATTGCGACGTTCATGATGGGTTCAAGCAACCCCGGATTTGCGTGTTCAGCAGCGGCAGCAAAAGCCATGGAACCCGCAATCTGGAACGCCATATCCGAAGAATCAACAGGATGATGCTTACCGTCATAAAGGTCAATCTGGATGTCAACGACGGGGTACCCCGCCAGTAAACCCCTGTCCATTCTCTCACGGATGCCCTTTTCGACAGCCGGTATATAGTTGCGTGGAATCGAGCCACCAACGATGTTGTTGACAAATTCAAAGCCCTCACCGCGTTGCAAGGGCGCGATATTAATCCAAACGTCGCCGAACTGCCCTCTTCCACCAGATTGGCGTTTGTGCCGTCCATTGATACTCTGGACGTTTCGACGAATTGTTTCCCGATACGGCACTTTCGGTGGGAAAACTGCCGTCTCTACACCAAATTTATCCTTCATGCGTTCACGATTAATGGTTAGGTGCAAGTCGCCGAGTCCGGAGACGAGGAGTTGCTTGGTAACATCGTTGCGTTCAATCCTGAACACCGGGTCTTCTTCGGACATGCGTGTGAGGGATGTCATAAGTTTTTCATCATCACCCTCACGGGTCGGGCGGATCGCGTAGGAGATGACGGAATTAGGGAACTCAACGCCTGCGAGTTGGATTTGTGCGTCTCTATCGCAGAGGGTGTCGCCGGTTTGGGTGGCAGCGAGTTTGGTAATCGCCCCGATATCGCCTGCTTCTACCTGTGGTGTACTAATCGCGTCCTTACCATTCATGAAGACCGTCTTCCCGAGTCTCTCAACCTGTCCACGCGTCGAATTGCTGACTTGCGTATCGCCTTGCAAGATCCCCGAATAAACGCGGAAAAAACTGAGTTGCCCCGCAAACGGGTCGGCAATCGACTTAAAAACGACAGCAGACATCGGTGCCTCTGACGACGGGTCGCGCGTCTCTTCTTCAGCCTCAACGCTTGCCACGGGACCGACATCAACAGGCGACGGGCATCCTGTCACAAGCACATCCATTAACTGCTGTACACCAACGTTGCTAAGCGCAGCACCGCAAAGCACGGGTGTAAACTGATTCTGGAGAATGCCGAGCTGTAGACCGTTTTGAATCTCTTCATCGGTCAATTCGCCTTCAAAAAACTTCTCAATGAGTTCATCATCACTTTCCGCGGCGACTTCAACGAGTGCTTCGCGTGTCTCTTCGGCTTCGGCTTCCAATTCTGCTGGAATCTCAGCTTTTGCGGCACGTTTGTTCCCATCGGGTTCGAGATATGCAGCCATCTGTATAACATCAACAACACCGGCGAACTGGTCCTCCTGACCGATCGGCAGTTGAATTGGAACCGCGCGCGTCTCTAAAATCTCTTCAACACTCGCGAGTGCGTCTTCAAAATTGGCGTTCTCTTTATCCATTTTATTGATAAAGACGAGGCGTGGCAGTTCATACTTGTCGGCAACTTCCCAGACCTTTTCCGTTCCACCTTCAACACCGGTAGTTGCATCAACAACGACGATAACAGCGTCGACAACTCGGAGCACACTATGGAGGTCCCCATAAAAATCTTCAGCACCGGGGGTATCAATCAGATTTAGTTTATGTCCTTCCCATTCTGCGATACAGACTGAACAGTTGAGGGTGGTTCTGCGTTCTATCTCGTCAGCGGCATAGTCAGCTACAGAATTTCCGCTATCAACAGCCCCCATGCGTTCAATAGCCCCCCCGTTGAAAAGCATCGCTTCAACGAGTGAGGTTTTGCCTGCTCCTGAATGCGCGATAATCGCAATGTTTCGGATCTCGTCTGTCCTGTATTGTTTCATACGTCCTAAATTTTCTCCTTTTACTATTAACCACACGGAATAGAGTGAGCTATGCCGTTTAAAATTAAATCTTATCACAGCGTGTCAAAAATGTCAAGAAAATATTTCTGTGAGGGGTGGGTTATGGGTTATGAGTTGTGGGTTGTAGGTTATAAGTCAAAGGTTTACCAAGGATTTGCAGGATTATAGGACTTTCATAGAAAATATCAGACACGATTCGCGCGATTTAAGTTATAATTGATGTCAATCATCAATTTCTGAAAGGAGACATCCATGTCAAATCTTTTCTTTGCGCTCGGTTCGGGTTTAGGTCTACTTGGGGTCGCTTTTGGTGCGTTTGGCGCGCACGGACTCCGGTCAATACTCAAGCCAGAGATGCTTGAGACGTTCGAGGTAGCGGTTCGGTATCAGATGTATCACAGCCTGGGGATGCTCGCTGCGGCGTGGGCAGTATCACAGTGGCAGAACCATCTCACGACTGCAGCGGGCTGGTGTTTTTTTGCTGGCATTCTCATTTTCTCTGGGAGTCTCTACATACTGAGCCTCACAGGCATTCGGTGGCTCGGTGCAATTACCCCAATCGGTGGGTTGGCATTTATCGTCGGATGGGGGTGCCTGACTGTTGCTGCGATTAGAGGGATGTGAGTAGGGAGTTGACAGATTACGCGTTTTCGCATAAACTGTAGCAAAGTTTAGATGTAGCGCAAACTGTTAGTTTGCGTGCAAATCCCACACACAAACTAACAGTTTGTGGTACAAATCCAATTCATTTTTGCCGAAGGAGAGAATCTCATGAAAATGCTAAGGACGTGGTACGTTTGTGCATGGATCTGTTTCGTTTTTATATTGGCGATACATCCAGCACTGGCAATTCGTTTTGAATTCGATAGCGACAAGGAAATCGCGGATTGGGAACTCGGACCGCAGGCGACTGCAGAAATAAAAGACGGCATGCTTGAACTCACTGTTGGCGGCGGACAGAATTCCGGTATCTACTTTGGTGAAGAGAGTTGGACCGATTACCGAATGGAAGTCGGGGCGCGGAAGCTCGTCGGCCCCTATTTTCATCTCTTTGTCCGAACAGAGGAACCCGCTGTAGATTTCTATTTTATGGAGATTAGTTACAACTCACATACAACCTCGGTTTTCATGTTCCAAGGCGGTGCTGCAAATGAAATCACCGGTGGTCCCCGCCCACAACGACCAGATTCAAAGGATACAAAAGGTGGCGATGCATACACCATAGTCTTTGAAGTGGAAGGCGAAACCCTTAGAACCTACATTGACGGGAAATTGATGGTTGAAACTCAAGATAAGACTTACGACAAAGGTCGTCCGGGTTTAGGGGGTAGGGATTCAACCGTTGCCTATGAATACGTTGAAATTAATGGCCCCGGTATCCCACCAACAGCAGTCGAACCTGTCGATAAATTGGCTATTACATGGGGCGCGTTGAAAAGTAGATAGATATAATAGGGCGGGCACTGTGCCCGTCTACAACATGTAGAGGAGGGAAACCGTTGAAGAAACTAATTATTCTTTGCCTAATAGTTCTGATTTCCAGTCAAGCGGAAGCCAATTACAATTTCGCGATCCACACTGACTCACATCCGTGGGCACGTGAAGATCCAAAAGGTGCTCAAGCGGAAATTGATACCGTAATTAAGCTTATTGATAATAAGGTAAACCTGACGGCTTTTGACCCGAAGGACATTAAGGGATTAGCGGATTGGGTCGCAGCGCACACGGCGGGTGGCGGCAATACGCTGATTCTGACAGGTATCACGCCATCAACGATTTATCCGACCGGCAACGCAAAACCCGACGGTTCGCTTCTCGAAGAGTTCCTTGATGCCGGTAACACGATTTTCAACACAGGCGAATACACGTTCTACACATCGGAAGGACCCGCAGAAACAAACGGACAGGTGGCATTAGGTCATGTCGTTGATGTCCCAGAGGCGCACGTGTGGATGGGTAGGGGTCCGGACGCTTGGCAAGCGAATCCCGTTGAAATGACCCCGACACAGGAAGGCAAAGACTTTATACCAAGTCTGAAGAAGTATAATACGTCTTATCCGTTCCACGTGGAGGATTTCGAGAAATCGCCGTGGGAGGTAGAGATCGCATTGGCTGAAAATACGAAGGACGATTTGCGGATCGATCCAGGCGTGCTATTCAACACAGACACTGGTGGTCGTTTGGGTATCTTTGTCCAAACCTATGTTGGCGATGTCCCGCATCCGGGTGTTTCGTGGGGTGCGATTATGGGCGAATTCATCCTTAACTACTACTTACCAGAAGCCTTGTCGGTTGAACCGATCGATAAATTAACAACAACGTGGGGAAAGTTGAAATCTCCCTATTAAGGAAAACATGATGAAATATTTAGCATATTTTTTCGCAGCTGTGCTGTTCTTACTGAGCTGCACGTTTGGGCACGCAGCCGACCCAGCGACAGATTTACTCGTCTATTTGCCTTTTGACGAAGGCGCAGGCAACAAGGCGGAAGATACGTCTCCAAATGGGTTCGTTGGGGACATAGAAAACGCCAAATGGGTAGAAGGTGTTGTTGGACAAGCACTCCATTTCAACAACGGGAGTGTTAACTTCGACCCGCTCAAAATTGATCAGCCGAAAGAGATGACGATTGAATTTTGGTTCAAACCCGACGAGGAGATTGAGGGTGGTAACCGTATCGATCTGCTATACCGGCTTCAAGGGGGTGGGAGACCTCACATTACCTTCAATCGCGGCGGTGTGTTATTCGGGTTCTACTTTGCGACGCAAGGTGTAGAATTAGAGGCACTCACGAATTATGATAAGTTTGAGCCGAAATGGTACTATTTTGTCGGGTCACAGAGCCGAAAAACGGCGTGGATGTATATTGACGGAGAACTTGATGCTGAAGCGGAAGCCGGTGGCGATGCCCGCATGGATTTCGGCACTCAAGGTATGTGCATCGCAGCGAACCAAGGGAACGGCAACTTCTTCAACGGTGTTATCGATGAATTTAAGATTTGGAGCGTAGCCCTCACTGCAGAGGAAGTCGAAAAAAATATGGCAACAGCCCTCGCCGTGAAAGCAGAGGACAAATTGACAACAACGTGGGGAAAACTGAAGTCCAACTCCGGTAGGTTTTAAGCGTTTTGTGTAGTAGGCACACCTACGGGATGGTCGAAATGTGAAGCGGGAGGCTTGCCGAGCGGCCTTCCGCATCCACACAGGTCAGTAGATGTTTTCCTTTGACAGGTGTAAGCCAATACTGCTGTCCTGCGTTCCCTTTGAAAATTAACTCACCATCCAAAAACCAGAACAGTTCTTGTGTCCTGTTAGAAGCGGAGGCGGAGAGTCGAATCTTTTGGTTCTCTAAGGGGACACCCGGTCGAATGTAATACACAGTGTCTTCTGTAGGTGATAAGATGACCGGTGCCGTCCCTGCGATTGCACCGTTGCACAACGGGTTATGCTCCGGTAAAACAGGCACAGCAAATCCATTTTCTGCCAACCACGTCGCTGCCGCCGCGGGCCACTCTTCAAAGATAACAGTCTTGTATCCATTTTGTGACTCCGTTTTGTCAAGGCTCCGACAGTGGGAGCAGAGACTGTAACCCGTCGCCTCATCAATAGAGACGCGTTTGTGAATCGTACAAGCTGCGACGGGTGAAACACCAGAGATATAGACATCGCTTTTACGGGTCGGGCAGTGTGGTGAAACAGGAGCACCACTGAGTGTGCAGACTTCCCGTGTTTTCAGTTGTTCCGGTTTCGCGAACCAGCGGTGTGTATCCTGCCCTGTCAGTGCCGTGAAGAGCGCGAACAAAATAGGCGTTGCTGCGTCTGCCCCGCTCATCATTGACGATCCTTTCCCATCAAAGTTCCCCAACCAAACCCCAATCGTTAATTCCGGTGAATAGCCGATACACCACGCATCTCGGTGTCCGTACGAGGTCCCGGTTTTCCACGCAATCTTTGGTAGATTCATCGTGCTTTCAAAAGCCTCAGGATTCTTAACGGTATTTGCCGGGAGTTGTAAAGTTGTGAGCATCTCAGTTATGATGAAACTCGTCTCTTGCCGAAGCAAACGTTTTGGGGGGTTATCGGCAAGATAACTGTGTTCGCGGTTTGAGAGTGTCAATTGGTACGGTGCGAATTCTCCCATATTTGCCAGCCCTGCGTAAAGCGTTGTGAGTTCAAGCAAGCTCACTTCGCATCCACCGAGAACCATAGAGAGCCCATACTTTTTCGCCGGTGCCAGCGTTGAGATTCCCGCCCGTTTGAGAAAAGTGTGCAATGTATCGTTTTTCAGACGTGCATTGAGATTAACAGCGGGGACATTCAGAGAACGGGCAAGTGTCTGACGTGCGGTAACATAACCGCTATATTTGCCGTCATAGTTCACCGGTTCATACCCATTATATGTGACAGGGACATCAAATAAAAGGGTCTCAGGTGTAATCAAGCCTTGCTCCATTGCGAGTGCATAGACGAAAGGTTTCAGTGCAGAGCCGGGAGAGCGGGGTGCAAGTGTTCCGTTTATCTGTCCTAACGCCTTACGGTCGAAAAAGTCGTGAGAACCTACCATTGCCAAAACCTGACGGCTCCGAGTGTCCATAACGACAATAGCCCCTGTGCTTGGTAAGCGGAGGTTGACGACACCTGCATAAGAAGCATCAAGGTATTCTCGAAGGATACGGAGTGCCGTCTCTTGAACTTTCACGTCTATTGTCGTGTATATCCTGCCCCCTGTCGTTGGTCCGGTGTGTAGTCCTTTTCCCTTTACGAGCATACGTGCGAGGTGTGGTGCCTTGAACGGGAGCGGATAGCGTTTTGTTGGAATCGGTTCTTGCAATGCCGCCCGCCACTGCTGTTCGGAAATCTGCTGATGTGCAAGGAGTCGGTTCAGCACTTTTTTTCGTGCCTCTCTTGCATTTTCTGGGAATCTGTCTGGACGCAGGCGTTCGGGAGAGTTGGGAATTGCGGCGAGGAGTGCTGCTTCACCAAGGCTCATCGCATGCTGCGGTTTATTGAAGTAAAGCCGCGAGGCTGCCGCTGTCCCGACGATATTTCCACCGTAGGGGAGCATATTGAAGTAATAGGTTAAAATCTCGGATTTGGAATAGGTGAGTTCAAGTTGGATGGCACGGAACATTTCCCACAATTTGTTTGGGACGTTCCGAGCCTTAGGCTCCATCAGCCGTGCGAGCTGCATCGTAATTGTTGATCCGCCGCGTACGACCTTGCCGGCTGTGAGGTTGTCATAAAAGGCAGTCGCAATGGATACCGGGTTAATGCCAAAGTGGTAGTAAAACCACCTATCCTCCGACGTTAGTATTGCTTGATGGAGAAAGTAGTTGTGGGTTCGCGGTTCGCTATTCGCGGTTCGCGGTTCGCGGTTCACCATTTTGGACTGACAGCTAAATCGCCACATCCCGTCAGGAGCCAAAAATGCGCGGAGCCATTCACCATTTCTATCCAAAACGATAGGAGATGAAGGTCGGTGGAGTTGTGCCTTAGGCAGCGGAAAACACCAATTGGCGATCATAAAGAGGGCGAGAATAGCGAATAGCGGATAGCAGATAGCGAACCGCGAACCGCGAACCGCGAACCGTAGATAGCGAATAGCGAACAACGGATAGCGAATAGCCATTCTAATGTTTCTCATCACTCTGTAACCACTTCAATACGCGCGCTACCACTTACAGTAGATTTCGTTGCATCGTACATCGCTTCGGCAGCGATAGGTGGCAAGGTAAATTCGCCCTGCGTGACAGCACGGAGTGCGTAATAGAATTTACGTTCGCGCTGACGCGGGAACGTGCCGAAGAAAATGAGCCGATCATCGCGAATATCGAGATAGTCCGGCTTGAAGTCCTGCGCTCTCAGCCACGGAATTCCCGCACGAGACTCCAACCGCGGGTTCTCAATCTCGAATCCGGCAGGCAACATATCCACAACAACGACGTTTTCCAGATTAGCAGTAAGTGCTTTAACGGTTATCTCCGCAACGATTAAATCCCCGTGCGCAAACTGTCGAGCCAATTCCTCGCCATCTTTGTTGAAGTAGCGACGGCGCGCTTGTATTTCACGCTCGTATTCTTCAACATAGGAGTCACGTTGAATGCCATAAGCACTCCAGTAATAGTAACAGCTTCCCTTGCCTTCGACAGAAAGTTGCACGCGCACCCCATCCCACCCCTCATGGGTGTAGCGTGCCTCCGTTGCATCGAAGTCAGCAAAATCTTCACCATTAATTTTCAGAGTGCCGGTGTAGTCCTTGTCCATCTGTTTCTTCATAATCTTACCGAGTGCAAGGAAAGCAAAAGCGTTATCCTGTGTTGTTCTCCATCGGTTCCCGTCGGATGCAGCGTCTCTTAGATTCTTAACGAGCATAGGGATTGATGGATGATTCTCATTGACTTCGGCAAGCGTATCGAGCATGATAGCTTGTGCTCGAATTGGAGAGTTAAAAGTACCACCTGTCTCCCACCGCGTGCTGTTTTTATCATTCACACCTGGTGATACTGAAACCGGTAGCATTGACAGCGCGGTTTCTAATTCGCCACTAAGTGCGAACGCGCCAGCAAGTTGAAAGTGGCTATAGTCGCTAAGTCCACTCAACCCTCTATTCTTCAGATAATTCATTGTTCCGCGATCGGGGTGCCCAGCGGCGGCTAAGACATAAGCAGCATAGGTCGCAAGTGCGGTATCCGTCTTTATCCCTTCAGAGTCATCTCGACCCTCTGCGTTTGGTGAGAACTTTGCCCGTTCCCGCAAACCGTCCAGCATTGTGTCGTAGACCCGATCTGCAACCTCATAGCCCGCTTTCCGAGCTTCAACGAGGAAATGGGAGGCATAGATACTACTCCACGCGTTGATGTAAGTTCCGCCGGGCCAGTAAGCGAAATGATTCCTTGCCGTTAGCATGCTTTCTAATTTAGTGATACCTGACGTAATATAGTGATCGACTAAATCCTCATTGGCGAGCATCGGTTCAACACTTCGCGCCAGATCACTGAAATAGAGGAGCGGAAAAACCCGACTCGTCGTCTGCTCCAAACATCCATACGGATAACGGACAAGGGAACGGAGGCTATCAGCAAAAGCGATATTTGGAAACGGCGATAACGTGAGGCTGAATTCCGAGGAATCCGGTATCAAATTTGCGGGGAAAATGAAATCGACCGGTTTACCAGCACGGACCACGCCTTGCCCTGTCTTTGTGACAGGTGGGGCGGTAGAACGTAATGGAAGTTTCACGTCTATCTCGGCGGTCTCAGCATTTCCCTGTGCAGATAGATTGAAACCGACTTCCCCAATCGCATCGTGAACGTGAATATCGAAAAACGCCTGTGCTTCCGCCCCGGCATCAACAGAGAGCCGTCGGGATTGGGACATCTCTCCTACAGAGGGAGGTGGCGTTTGAGACATCCCATTCGCAGCAGTTGCTGACAGGAGCTGCACAGCCCCTTCGGTTTGCAATTCGACAGTAAATTCGCCAGCCTCACCTGTCCCGTTAAAAAGGGTAACAGGTACACGGAGTTTGTCTCCCCCTGCCAAGAAGCGTGGGAAGGTTGGCGTTAGGACAATAGGCTCACGGACAGTCAAGTATGCCTCCGTAGCACCGTAATTTGCGCCGGCGAAAGCAACAGCCATCAATCGTAATTTCCCGTTGAATTGCGGGATTTTAAATTGAACAGTACCGCGTCCCCTTCCATCGGTTTGCACGAATCCAGACCAAAGCGAGATCGGTTTCACCCGTATAATGCTACCGGTATTAAGCCGTTTGCTTCGTGCTGTGTCGGGTGCAGCATCACCCCCTGTACTCGAATTATCAGTGAGACCGGCAATTTCAGGCAAAATACCGCTATACAGGTCAAAGGAGCGCGTCTTTAATCCGCGCTGCCGATAGAAGTAATCGTGTGGATCAGGCGTTTGGAAATCTGTCAGCGAAAGGATTCCTTCGTCCACAGCTGCGATACAGACCTCGTATTTCTGCCATGAACGTCTGCCTTGCACTTGGAAGGTGATGTCCACACTGCTGTTCGGTCGGACAGCTATCTCAGTATTTTCTCCGTCCACAATACGCATCCCTTCACCGGAAAGTGGAACCTTTGAAGATACACCCGCCTCATCCTGTTGTGAAAGAAACATATCTATCGAAAGCCTTCTCTGGGTTGCATCCAGTTTCAAGGGTATCACGCCAAATGCTCGTGCTGGAAGTGGTTGATAGTGGTCCAGCGATACAGTATCCACAGGCATAGGACGAATCAGCGTTGCAGAAAGGTAAACGTTTGGTCTATAACTCGACCGCACAGGAATTGACAAAGTCGCGGTATTTTCTTTCATCGCAATCGTGCGGTAACTCAGGACTTTGTCCCGCTCAACGGTCAGCAGGAGCGTACCGGGGAAGGGTGCTTTGACATGTAGTTTCGCTGTTTCACCAGAACGATAGGCAGGCTTATTGAGGGTCAGATCCAAGCGGGTCGGATGTTCCATAGACACCGCCGTATTGCCCCAACCGTTAACGTAGAATCCGATTTCCGCTGTCGCCGTCGATTTGAGGTCCTCAAGTCGGACGCGATATTCACCGTAGCCTGAAGGTGTTAGTGTTAGGGGCTGTGCTGTCTCTGCCGAAGTTAAGTCGTGCGTCTCGACCTCGGTCGTCTGCGGTTCGGAGACGTATTCATAACGTCCAGCTGTATTCTGCCGAAGTATCGTGTTCCAGTTGACTTTGTGGAGGCTCAACCGTAAAGCGCGTCCAGGCGCAACAGCCATAGCATCATCAACGGCTACATAGTCGATACGGACCGGCTGATTAATCTTAGCGTCCGCCATATTTGTGCGTCGAAGCCCGACATAATGCGAATACGGATGGATAACGACTCGGTGTGAAGCCGTGACAGCCCTGCCTCCGATTTCACTGACGGTAGCCGTGAGCACTCCATTTAACAGAGAGGGTGCTTTCACGGTTGAAGGAATAGCGAATTGATAGCGCGCCTTACCTGATGGATCAGTTTTAGCTTCTCCGAGTTCAACGCGTTGACTTTCAAACTGTTTGGCAAAGTTCGATCCAGTGCTTCCGAAGATGAAGGTGCGCCATTTTGCTGTATTAAATTCTGCTGATGAAATACCGCCAGCAGCCGCGATGGAGATCGATCTCAATTCGCATGAAACCTGAACCTTTCGTCCCGCAGCCGGTGGGCCGAACAGATTAACAGCATCCACTTGAATGTCGATTTCATCTCCAAGCCTGTAGATAGATTTGTCCGTAGTGATGCCGACCTTCATCCGGTCGGGCATGAATTCCTCAACCTGAAATTGGGTTCTTCCGACAACCTTATCAGCAATCAGCATTTTGGCGATGTAATTACCCGTCTGTGCGTAGTCAGGAATCGGAATTCGCATCTCACAGGCACCGGCTTTCGTCGTTCGCTGCCTCAATTCTCGTAGGATTCTACCATCTGGAGAGAGCACTTCAATACGGGTAGGCAGCGGCTTTGGCGTTGCCTGTTTCGGTGCGCGGACGATACCCGCAAGTTGGACAGTCTCACCGGGTCGATAGACACCGCGACTTGTATAGAGAAAGGCTTCATAGCCCTTTTGCAAATAGGCGGCACCTGAGATATCGAAATCCGCCGTTGCGATTTCGTGCCGATCCAATTGAACGAAAGCAAGATCATCGCGCTTGGCGACGGTAATCATAAAGGGTGTGAAATCTTCCGTTTTCTCAGCGACATCCGTGAATTCGACAAAGCCTGCCCAGTTAGTTGTGCCGCTGAGGAGCGTTTGGTTATTATCGCTGATGAGTTTGACGCGCGCTGTCGGCACTGCTGCGCCGGTAGCAAGAGATTTTACCCAAACGGATAGGCTATCCCCAGCGCGTTTGGCAGTGATGCCCAAATCCGTAACGAGTACCCATTGATGTGCACTGTCCCATTCCCGCTGCGCGTTCCGCGCCACAACTTTAAAGATACCGACATGTTCGTCTGACAGATAGTCTTCCAAGGAGATCGGTACCGTCACCTCCTGGTTCAACTGCGATGGAATGTCAAGTACTTCCGTATGAATAGGTTTACCCAAGTTCCGGCTCCAGCGACTCCACCTCTCTAATTTTGAGACATAGACAAGGTTATTCGCAAAAACTTTTTCGATATCAAGTTTTACGCGCTCAATGTTAATCGTTGTGAGTCCGAGGTTTAATTGCCCTTCCCGTGCAAGAAAGAAACCGTCCCCCAGGAATCGAAGCTGCGGTCGAATATCCGGGATTCTCAGCCTTGTCATATAGTCTTGTTTCAAAACGGCATCATTTCGCGCTGTCAGACCGCGCCGAATTTTCAGCGTATAGGTTGTGCGCCGCTTGAAATCGCCGTGGATTTCTATATTCCGATAATCAGCGACGACTTGATACGCTACTGCCGGTGTAAGTTCCAGATAGGGTTCGACGGTATCACCAAGTACAGGTGCGCTGAAACTGACTGAAATATATGGCGTGCCGTCACTTTCCCAAACGTCCGAATATGTTACCCCGAGTGTTCCTATACCTCGAAGCATAACAGGCGTGACATGTGCTTTCTCAAGACCGATTTGTCCGCCTGTGCATTTAAATCCTCTTTCAATCTTAACTTTTATTTCTCGGTCGGCACTGCCGCGTTTTATCCGTTGTGTTTTGAATCGAACTGTCCGTGCCGTAGCAGCGTTGGTCTCAATCTGATACGGGATTTCTGTTCCATCATCCAATTCAATAGAGAGATGTGCTTTTAAATCAGCTGTCGTTACAGGGTAGTTGAACGCTATCGTACCAAACCCTGTTGCCTGTTCACGTGCCTCATTTGTGGTAAATTCCATGCGTGTCTGCTCTATTGTGAAAGGCTCAGTCGCGAATTTGAAATCTTTTTGTCCGGTGAGTAAAAATGTTTCAGATGGGTTCAGGTCGGGTGTGAGTTGAACAGTATACTGTGCGGCGGGTGCCAAAGGTGCATCTAAGAAAAATCCGATTCTATCGCGTGCGACCCAGCGTGCTGTGCCTTGAACAGCTGGCGTAAACCGAAACGCTTCGGCTGGGATTTCGGTGCCGACGCGTGACTTATCAACGATCACCTCTGAAAACGTAATCGAAAAATCGACCCATTGTGGCACCTCTCCTTGCGGCGTGAAGGTCTTGACACTATAACGTGTTCGCGCAGTCATGTTATCCTGTACAATGTAGAAAATACAGGCAACAAGGATTAGCGCCATTAGCCCAATCACACCGATTAGAAAGTCCTTGGAAAGTTTAGCTACCATGAAAATACCCTCTCGGAAAAGCGACAGATTATTTTTTGATATTTTTTAATTTCGCAATTTCTACAGTAGCAATTTTTATGCCAACCGAGTTTTATTTTTTTTAGTGCTTAAAGTAGGGAAGTCAAGTCCAGATGGGTTTCCAAATCTCGCCAGAATGTGCCAAAGATAAACAAGGTGTCTTTGAGTGGCGTTATGTGTAAATATGAACACATAAGGACGGATACTGCAATCCGTCCTTACAAAATTATATGAAGGTAAAACCATTAACTCACAAATCCTGTCTATTACAAACAGGGACAGATCCAGACAACGGTTAGAACCAGAAGTGTGACATCAAAATAATCTGATCGGTGCCTTGGAGTTGTCTTAACGTGCCTTTATCAGAGATGGTATCATCAGGACTGCGGTCTGGGTTCGCAAGATTCGCCCAGTAAAATAGAGAGATTGCCCCGTTTTCTATAAAGTTGTATTGGGCGGTGAGTGTCACTCGTTGGCTCGCGTCTCCCTTAACCGTTCTATCCGGATCAAAGAGGCCGTATCGACCGGAGAGCGTGAGTTGCGGGAGGAGTCGGTACCTTGCGCCGACATAGTATCCTTTTGAATCAACGGCATCGGGTGCGAAAGAGGCAACTTCGCCACTGTTTCCAAAATTGAATTCGCCTTCAAGGCTCAATCCAGCAAAGGAGGCGGTAAGAAACGCCCCGATGAGCCGTTCCCAGTCTTCGCCCGGCTTTTCAAATATACCAGAGACACCCGCTCGAATCGGTCCGAGTTGGGCACCGACTGTACCAAGTCCGCCTGTTGCCGTGGCATTGTCGGCGTTAAAGAAGGCGGCATTGTAAAAAAGTCTTCCTGCGGTGCCACCAAGTTCAACCCCGACATCCCGTTTGTTAGAACCGAGTCCATAGCCCTGTCGAACGAGGATGTTGTGGTCCTTCTGTTTGATAGCAAACGGAAGTCGGAACTGTCCGACTTTGACATAGAGATGTTTTGGAATAGCATCTACTGTTGCAAATGCATTCATTGTCGTCCCCGCGTTATTGGAAAGCGTGAGTCGGACGTGTTCAGAGGCTTGTGCGTTGAAGGTGACCTCTGCTTGCATAAGAAGAAATCTATCAATCGAAGAGTGGCACGAATTGCAGCCAGCAATCGCGTTCTCTCCCTCGTCGACATGTGTTGTTTTGATAAATGCAGTTTGCAAATCAAGCGAAGTCGTGAGCTGCTTGACAATCTCTTTTGCTTCTTCGGTTACGGCTTCCATATCAAAATCTTCAGGGAACTCAAAATAGTTCTCCTCAAAGATTTCGCCAACGCGATTTCGGGGACCACCGCCAGCCGGGTCAATGTGGCAGAAACTACACTCTTTGCCAAGCTCAGTGGCAAATTCAGGACGTGCTTCTGCTGCCTTGGGTAAAAAGAGGCACATTGTAACACCAACTACAAGAGCGAGCAGTAGAAATGACTTCTTGACTGTATCCGCTTTCATACCTAAGGGATTTGTTAATAACAGAGCGTCGTTGGCATACTTCACGACCTCACTGTAATGTGGATTCAAAAGGACCTCCTTATTCTTTATTCAAGTTCTGTAAAAACATAATCAATATCTTCGACTCGGGCGTGGCATCCCCAACAGACGCCATCTTTAGCTATGACCCCGAATTCGGCATCCGGTGCGTTCCGCGTATACTCGATGAACTCCCAATCGTTATGATCAGGATTCACACCCGCTTTTTTTCGCATAATTGCGATGAGTCCGACATAATCCTTACCGGGACGATATGCCTCTTTTACAACAATACTCCCATCAGGATACGGAAACTGCTGTTCGCCATTGGGCGCAATCGTTTCTCGTGTTTTGTTGACATAAACATTTTTATCGCCGTTGTGCGGGTCGCCACGAGGAACAGGTGGTATAGGTTCGGCATTTAGTTTTAACCACTGTGTGTAACCCGCCACATCTTCAGGGAGCCCCGGCAGCGGAGCAGCCAGTTCTTCATCTGTAGGTTCAGCGGGATCTATCGCTGTCGTCTCCTCTTCCGATGTTTGAACAAGCTCCTCCAAAGCCTTTTCACTGGTGCAGGCGGTAAAGAATAGACACAGTGTGGCCATCACTGCGAGATTAAGTAGCAATTGGTGTCGTGTTTGGATTTTCATGATTAATTCCTCAATTTATAGGTATAAAACCAATGGATTCTGTAGAATTTCTAAATACCTAAATAAACGTGCGCTTAGGAATGTGTGTTTACAATATCCTTTAATTTACGACAAAATGGCAAGTATTGCAAGGAAATTTGTAAAGTGGTTATAAATTATAAGTTATAAGTTAAGAGAGGGGTTGTAGCAAATCACTATCAGTAGCAAATCACTATCAACTGAAATAACGACTTTTTTCGTGAAACATACTGTTTTTTGTTTGCCTTTCCACCCCCTGTTACTGTATCATAAGAATAGCAATTGGCTATCAGCAGTCGGCTGTCAGTAGATCGTGTCGCAGTTGTCATTGTTTGAATATCCGCAGTGTTCTCTGGCTAACTGCTGAAGTCTGATGAGTAGTAAAAAAGGAGAGATAATGCTAAGAAATCTATTTAAAGGTCGTGATAAAGACGAAGTTGAATCTGATGCCGGAGACGAACAGGAAAATTGGTTTAATCGACTCAAATCTGGGTTGACGAAAACACGAAACCAACTCTTGTCTCAGTTGTCAGGACTCCTCCGCGTTGGAAGAAGAATTGACGAAGATTTGATGGAAGAGATTGAGGAGATTTTAATCCAGTCGGATGTAGGTGTTGATACCACTCTGACCCTAATGGATAACGTCAGAGAACGGGTGGAAGCAGAAGGGTTAAGCGATTCTTCAGCGTTAGAATCGGTGCTGAAATCAGAAATTTTGAAGCTGCTTGGTGAGGATGTACCGCTGGAAATAGAAGCCGAAAAGCCGTATACAATTTTAGTGCTTGGTGTAAATGGTGCAGGCAAGACAACAACGATCGGAAAACTCGCGAGCCGGTTTATTACGGATGGACACCGTGTGGTTGTCGCTGCGGGCGATACATTTCGGGCGGCAGCGGAAGATCAACTCGCGATTTGGTGTGAACGTGCCGGTGCGGAACTCATTCGTGGCGGAGATAGTGCCGAACCCGCCTCAGTTGTGTTCGACGCGATTCACGCAGCAAAACATCGGAATGCTGATGTGTTAATCGTCGACACCGCTGGCAGATTGCATACCAAAAAACCGCTTATGGATGAACTCTCGAAAATTGGTCGTGTTATGGCGAAAGCCCACGCAGGCGCACCGCATGAAGTGTTACTTGTCGTCGATGGAACAGTCGGTCAAAACGCGTTAATGCAAGCGAAGATTTTCAACGACGCTGTGCCAATTACAGGTGTAGCGGTTACAAAACTGGATGGCACCGCAAAAGG
Organism: Candidatus Poribacteria bacterium; assembly: GCA_028820845.1. NCBI lineage: Bacteria > Candidatus Poribacteria > Candidatus Poribacteria bacterium. The sequence goes on along the minus strand of JAPPII010000022.1, from coordinate 125,613 downwards.
TGGGATAGTTATTGGGGTGAACGCCGAAATTGGGGCACCCGTCAAACTCATCGGGATAGGTGAGAAGATTGACGACTTACGAGACTTTGCGGGGACAGATTTCATTGAGGCACTCTTTACCAGCGAGGTTGAGAGCGCGTAAACCGTTCCGCCGAGTTTTGGTGCGGTTGGAAAACCGCACCTACCCAATTAGAAGTCTGTCTCCCGTAGATAGGGACGGAGATGTTTGCGGAGGTTACGATGTGCATGAAGCAGATGCGCCTTAACCGTTCCATCGGATCTACCAACAGTAGCAGCTATATCTTTAAGCGACAACCCGTTCCAGTGTCGCAAAATGAAGATTTGGCGTTGCTTTGGTGGGAGTCGTCGGACGGCTTTTCGGATGTGCGCTCTCAACTCTTTATTCTCAACCGCTTTTGCTGGGGACTCTGAGCGCGGATCGGCGATATTTGCCATCGGCAACTCGCCAGATTCATCGGAGTCGTACAGGAGCACTTCCGATCTTGATTTCTTCCGCAAGAAGTCAATACAGAGATTGACCGTAATGCGGTAAAGCCAACTGTAAAACTGGCACTGACTCTTGAAATCTCCCAATCCCTGATATGCCCGAATGAAGGCATCCTGCGTCAAATCTGAGGCATCTTCAGGGTTAGAGACGAAACGTTGTACGAGTCGATAGGTGCGTTTTTGGTAGCGGGTAAAGAGCGCGTCAAACGCAGCGTTATCGCCGTTTTGAAATTGCTCAATTAACTCAGTATCATCGTAACAGTCTAGTGGAACTTTCTCAGAGCTTTGGGACTGCATATTCTCCTCTTAAGCGTCATCAGCCGGGAAAAAGTCTCGTTTTTTCAAGACGGGTGCTTGACAAAACCAGAAACGTTGATGGCTGTTGACAAAATAGAAGTCACTGATTCGTTTGTTTGTGGACACTGCGAAACCAACGTCTATATCTTTGGTTATCTTGAACCATCTGTTGTAAAAGCGTTAATTCTTCATCATCCTCGGTGTAGGGTGCAGTTTCAAGCAAGGCTAAGAGTTCCTCATAGACGACTCTGTCTTCATGGACGAGTGTCGAGAGGAGGGTCTTGAAATTTTCACCGTGACCGAGGAGGACCAATAGTTGATTCGTATGGCGTATTTCTTCGGAAGCAGCCTGATTCAGGTACGCCGCGAGTTCATGTTCATCTCGTTTCTCGGCAATCCGTGCGAGAATCAACCGCATTCCGACAAGTTTGAGCTTTGCCTGTGCGAGTTCGTCCAAATCGGCTTCAAACCGTTCCTTCAGATGATCGGCATCACGTGGGTGCAGTTGTGCATAACTTGGCCAGACTGGCTTCGCCATTACCTGTTTCAACCGTTTTAAGCCGTCAATCAAGTTTTCCTGCTCCTGCGTGGAGAGCTGCCCAAATGTGCGCTGCCAAAAGTTTGTCGCGTGTTTTACGGACTCACGGAAGAGCTCCTCAGACTTCGGTGTGAGTTTAATCCGAGAGCGTCTCCGATCTTGGTCGCACCTCCGACGGACGACCCAGCCGTGTCGTTCGAGACGACTCACCAAGCCAGACGTTGTGTTATGGGCAAGCCCTAAATGCTCACCTAACTCACTGACTGACATCCCAGCCTCGTGCCCATACCAATGCAGATGTTGTAGGGCATTAAACTGGACGATCGTCAGACGATTCGGAACGATATCCTGAATAAATCTGGATTTGACAGCAGCCTGCGCATGACGCATCACACGCATTATAAGGTCAATATCACTATGGAATTCCTGATCTTTAGACATTTCTGGCGGCACTCGCAAGTCAAACTTGCTGTTGAAAGTTGATATTGGTAAAATAATGTATAAGTCAAAACATACGATAAAAATAATATCTCTCATATCGGATATTATTTATGTCGTATAGGATATAATAATTATACATTAATTTTCCTGGAATGTCAAATTAAATCTTTTAAACTATTAAATCTGGTCACCATTCCACTACGTTTCATGGTGGTTTCCGTTGAAGTCAACTGGGTCCGGGGCGCGAAAAGTGTCCAATAATTTAGTTACTTCCGACCAGACGTTGTGCCTTTATCTTCCGCTTGCGCTTGGACTTCGACTTACGTCTCGGTTGAGAAGGCTGTGCGGGTTTTGATTCTTGAACTTCTTCAGGTAATGGCTGATCTTCTTGGAGTGCCTGTTGCTGCTGTGTCGCGTACTCAGCATAATTGCCTTCAAAGAGATTAGCGGTTCCGCCGGGGTTCCCGTCAAAAATCAGTAGCTTGGTTGCAAGGTTACTCAAGAGATATCGATCGTGAGAAATAATGAAAAGCGTTGCGGGATATTCTGCCAGTGCTGCCTCGAGAGCCTCACGTGCTGGAATATCAAGATGGTTCGTCGGTTCATCAAGAAGTAAAACGTTCGCGTTCTCTAATAGTAATTTCGCGAGTAATACACGGCTCTGCTCGCCGCCGCTGAGGTTCCCAATCCGTTTGAAGACATCATCGCCAGAAAACAAGAATTTGCCGAGGAAGCTGCGGATTTCTCCTTGGGTCTGCTGCGGACACAACTCCCAGATTTCGTCAATGATTTCATTATTTGGGTTGAGTCCTTCCAATTCTTGGGCATAGTGTCCAAATTTGAGCGTGGGTCCGACCCACATTTCGCCCTGTGTAGGCAGTTCCTCGCCTAAAACCATGCGGAATAGTGTCGTCTTTCCGGTGCCGTTTGCCCCGATAATTCCGACAATGTCACGGCGGTACACCTCAAAATTCAAGTTCGTAAAGATGACTTTATCGCCAAAGGCTTTGCTAACGTTTTGGCATCGGAGAATATCGTTTCCACCGCGCGCTTCAGGTGTAAAAGTCAGTTTGAAGGTGGGTGCCTCGCGTTTCGGTTTCTCGACCCTCTCTAACCGTGCAAGTTTTTTTCGTCTGCCTTGTGCCTCTCGTGTACGTTGTCCTGCGATGTTCCGGTGAATAAAATCTTCTTCGTGTGCGATAAATGCTTGCTGTTTTTTGAAGGCGCGCTCACCGACTAATTGTTCAACTCTTTTGGTTTCAATGTATTTGGAATAGTTCCCACGATAAATTTTTATCTTATGTTCTTCGAGTTCCCAAATTTTTCGGACAACCTTGTCCAAAAAATAGCGATCGTGAGAAACAACGAGGACTGCACCGGCGTATTCGTTATTGAGATAATTTTCGAGCCATTCAATACCGTTGATGTCAAGGTGATTCGTCGGTTCATCAAAAAGGAGGAGGTCTGGCTGCTCAAGGAGGAGCTTGGCAAGGGTTGCCCGACTTTTCTGACCTCCACTCAGGACACCGATTGGAAGGTTGAAATCGAGTTCGCTGAAACCTAAGCCACCAAGAATACGGTTAATCTGATGCTCGTAATCATAACCGCCAAGTCGCTCATGCTGTTCCTGAATTTGGGCGTACTGTGCAAGGAGGGTTGGAGATTCCTGCGCCTCCATCTCTTCTGCCAACAGGAGCATCTTATCTTCAAGGGCGCGCCGTTTCTCAAAGACTTTGAGCATCTCCTGCCTTAAGGTACAATCACGGGCGAGTTCGGGTTCTTGACTAAGGTATCCGATACGCAATCCCTTCGCAGCAACAACTTTACCTTTAAAATTGGCAAGCATACCATTGATAATTTTAATTAACGTTGTTTTTCCAGTTCCGTTACGACCAATTAACCCAAGTCGATCTCCATGCTCAATTGAGACCGATATATCGTCCAGAATTAGGTCTGGATCGTACAATTTAGTGATGTGTTCCAATCGTATTAAAGACATATTGGCTATTGGCTTTTAGCAATTAGCAAAGACGCGCAGCGTGACCAAACGTCCTCTTCGCTATCCGCTATCTGCTATTTGCTATCATCCACTGTTCGCTGCGCGTTAGCATCTCCTGATATGTATCGGCGCGGTGTGCATCCGGTCGGCGGATATTAAATTGTCTAAATCGCCAGAACGCTATAGAGAGGGCGGCATAATGAACGAAGCAGTCCAGATGCTTCCATTCACGTTCTGTCAACGGACGCACAGCATTGTAAGCGTCTAAAAATCGGTGTGCCGCCTTAAGATTCAACGCATGCTCCGGCGTGTAACAACACCCAATGATAGTCATCCCGACATCAATTAGGAGCACATCATAACACCCTTCTTCAAAGTCAAGGATCGCTACCATCTGATCTTCATTGAAGAGCGTGTTATCCAAAAAAAGGTCACCGTGTAGAAGCCCCATTGGAAGCGACGCATTGAGTTGAGGTTTCATGGACTCTAACTGCGATTTCAGCAATTCAACAAATGGATGTGTCGCAAACTGTGTACCTTGAACTTCCTTGAAAAAGGGAACCATCTGTGAGATGCCCATAGGGAAGCGCGGGAGTCCATCAATTGGGGGGATGCGGTGCAATTTTGCCAGTGCTTCACCTATCTGCTCAAGGGTAGCCGGCGAAGATTGGGGTTGCTCGCCTTGTAGGAATGGGTAGAGCATCACGCTGCCAACTGTCTCGTGCGTGAGGGGTCTCAGGTCTTTTGTCAGAATCGGATAGACTGTTGGATATGCGTGTTCACAGAGATGCTGCAACAAGGAGATTTGCATCTGGAGTTCTGCTGGATCTTTTTCATCGCAAATTTTCAACAGGAACTCACCTGCTGTAGTTGTCAATTTGAAGTTGCTGTTGCCGAACCCACCGAGCATTTCCTCAAGTTTCAGTGGTGTACCGATCGGGTATTGCGCTACGATGTGTGCGAGTTCTGAAGATGAAAGGGTTGTGTAACGTGCCATATCTTGACCGGTGCGGTGTCAGTCTTGCGAATCCTTTTCTTCAGCCGATCGCTCTAATTCTTGGAATTCCGGTGTGTTCCGAATGAGATCGAATGCGGGTTCCGTTTTCGCAGCGGCAAGTGCTGCTTCGTCTACTCGAATCGCCTCACGCAAGGCAGCGATTGAGAGTGTTTTCTCTGCCTTATGTGAATAGGCAACAGCAAGATTGTAATGCGCTTTTGCGAAATCAGCATCCAGTTGCGTGGCTCGCTCCCAGGCTTGAATTGCTCTATCAAGTTCACCTTGGTTTCCATAGATAACACCCAACGTGAAAAACGGCATTACCCACCCCGGTTCGTTCCGAATCGCCAACGTGAGTTCAGTAATAGCTTGTGCCAAATTGCCTTGATCAGCATAAGCCATTCCCCAATTGTAGTGTGCGACAGCGACTTCGCTGGGTTCAGAACCCTCTGTGTTTTGTGAATAGGGAATGGGTTTCGGACCGCACGCCGTTAGGCAAAGTATCAACCCTATGACTGATAGTAGCACTTCGGAGCGCAGTTTGTCTAATCTGTATAGAAAAAGCATGATTTTTCCCTCCCATGTCTCCATTACATTTTAGCAGAAATTGAGATTGAAATCAAGATATCCGTGCTTTTTTCACGTAAATGGCGTAGACCTTCGGGTCCTCTGGACGAATTCCGGTGTAATTGAGCCGGATTCGGATTGCATCGACTTGATGTTCAACACGCGATCTCCGTTTCCACTTTATCATTTGCTGAAATCCTGAGGTGAGGGGGAGACAGTCTTCCCCGGAATACCCTTCAAGGGGTTGGAAACGTTCATTCAGGATGTCAACTGTAACCTGTGCGTGCTCCGACAAACCTTCAACATTCAGTGCTACTGTGCAAGGTTGCCCTTCAAGGTCAATAGGTGCTGAAATTACGTGTCGTGGCTGTGCCGTTTTTCGTGTCATTTCTGCTGCCTGAAGATAACCGAGTTGATCACGTTTCCACGTCGCAATCCTGACCCCGTTGCTAAGCTGCTCTGGCCAAGGAGCATACCAGAAGAGCGTCTCGTCGCCGATGTTCTCAAAACCTTGTCCTTGCATAAGTGCGGCGTGTTTGAAATTCATCGGTGTCGGTAGATGCTCAAAGTCGTCCTCTGCTGCTTCTACCATCTGAAAATCGGGAATTGGTTCCCGATAGTGGAGTGCATCGTTGCTGACAACTAAGCCGAGGTCCATCGTCACGTGCCGACGATCGTTATTTTCAGGTCCGTGCCACTGTCCGTAGAGACCGAGGATTACATTCCCACGGTTCCAGAGGGCTGCACCGAGATGGACCTGCTCACCTTGGTGCGCACCGTATACTATAGATCGTGGTGGGATATTACCACGCCTGAAACCTAAGCACGAGGCTTCCATCCAATGTTCAAAATCGTAAGAAGTATATACTACCATCTGCCGTGTTGGACCTGTATGACTGCCGCCGTGGGCACTTAGGTAATAGCAACCGTTGAACTTCGTAATACCAGACATCTCACAGGAGGGTGGATTCGGATGCCGTTCGGCTTCGTGCCATTGGAGTCCATCCTCACTAAACATGGCTGCGAATTTTGGGGTATACTTGGAGGTCTCAATGATGGCTTTGAACCGACGTGTAGGATCCGGGTCATCGGGTTCATAATACACGACACATGCCTGAATATGATATTGTCCACCTTGAATATCAACGAGATTGTTTCGGGTAGAGCCGTTGTATTCTACGAGTCCAAGTTCTGGCTTTTCCCAGTTGTATCCATCTCGACTTTTTGCGAAACAGACCCGATGATGCCAATGATCATCCTCACCTTGTCCGAGATACCACATCCAGAATTCGTCGCCGACACAATGGACAGACCCGTAATAGATAACACGGGAACAGTCCGGGGTCCCAGGCGGACCAGGATGGACCACAATCTGCGTCTGATCGACACCGGCTCTATAAGGCACAAGTTGTAAACGGACACCGTGTTGGAATGGAAGACTATAGTCATCAAATGGGAACAGCACGATCTGATCCGTGCTTATATGCTCTGGCGTATTTTTGATAATCATTTTAGTGGTTATAGGTTATTAGGTGCCAGTTGTTATACCATTTCTAAAAGTTTATCTCGCATTAACCGAACCCACTCACACCACACCCGGTAGGTGCGGTTTCTAACCGCACCGAGCATCGCTGAAAAATAGTCAACCTTTTAAGAGGAATTATCAATTAGAATTGGTATTAGTTAAAAAAGTTACTGAGAATTATTCTTTCAAAATTGCACCGTAGACGAGTGGTTTAATTTTTTCGCTCAGCTCTGAAAAAGGGAGGTGCTGCGCGAGCGTGATTGCTACTAATTCATCTCGCGGTGAAATCCAGAATTCGGTGCTTGCACCACCAATCCATCCGTATTCACGAATTTGAGAGGCAGGTATCCAATCGGTCTGTTGTACTCGAACCGAGACACCCAATCCGAAACCGAGTCCTGCATAACGTGCTTCAGGTTTTTTGTCGAGCGGTATCAAATGCTCCGGTAGATGATTGGAGGTCATCAATTCAACAGACTCGGCTTTCATCAGTCGTTTTCTGTCGAGCGCACCTTTGCATGAGAGCATCAGGCAAAACTTGGAAAAATCGGCAGCGGTAGAGACCAAACCGCCACCGGCGGATAAGAATTTCGGGTTCCGTTTAAAACTGGTTTCGGAGATATGACCGGTTCCACCTTCTGGTGCATCAACAGCCTGCAAGCCTCCCCCGGGTTTTGGACCGTACATCCCAGCGAACTGGTCGATCTTCTCTGACGGAACGTAGAATCCAGTATCCACCATACCCAACGGTTGAAAGATCCGTTCAGCTAAGAACACATCGAAAGACTGACCGGAAATTACCTCAACGAGTCTACCCAAAACATCTGCAGCGATACTATAGTGCCATTTCGATCCGGGTTGATACAACAACGGGATCTTACCGAGCCTCTCAACCATCTCTTGTAGATTGCAGACATGTAAACGGTGCAGACCGACTTCTCGGTAACGTTCATCAATTGCCGTTTTTCCAGCCATATATCGAGCAGCACCGGGCAGTCCGGCAGTATGCCGCATCAGGTCGAGAACTGCCATTTCCCGGTCCACTTCAACGAGTCCGAGTGTCTCAGCATCAGGATCCTTGGTAACCTTTAATCCTCCTAATTCGGGTATATAGACCGAAGCTGGGGCATCCAGTTGTAGTTTTCCGTCCTCATAGAGCATCATTATTGCCACGGCAGCAATTGGTTTGGTCATTGAATAGATGCGGAAGATGGTATCCTTTTGCATCGGTTTAGCCGATTCAATGTCCATCATGCCCTGTGTTTCAAAGTGTGCTATTTTACCGCGTCGCGCCACGACTGTGACCGCACCAGCGAGTCGCTCTTCGTTGATGAACTTCTGTGTAGTTGTAGAGACACACGCAAGCCGTTTTGCTGATAGTCCTACTTCTTGTGGTGCTGCGGTTAGATTCGGATTTAATTCCGTTGTGTTCATTTTTTTAGGTCCCACAAGCGGACTGTGCCGTCTCTACTACCACTTGCGAGTATTGTTCCATCCGGGCTGAAAGCAACACTTTTGATAGATGCTGTATGCCCTTTGATTGTCGTATGTTGTTCACCTGTGCCTGTATCCCAGAGACGGATTATTTGATCTTCACCCCCACTTGCGAGGGTTAATCCATCGGGACTGAAGGCAACAGTAAAAATAACTCCCGTATGTCCAGTGAAAGTTCTGCGTTGTTCACCGATAGCGACATCCCAAAGGCGGAGGGTTTTATCACGACCCCCACTTGCGACTGTTCGTCCATCAGGACTGAAAGCAACACTAAAAACCCAATGGGTATGCCCAGTGAGTGTCTTCAGTTTCTCGCCTGTAGCAGTATTCCACAAGTCGATGGCATTCCCACTATTCCCGCTGGCTAACGTTTCTCCATTGGGACTGAATACAACGCTGAAGACCTTCTCTGCATCTTCTGCAAATGCTTTCAGTCTTTTACCTGTCCGTACATCCCAGAGATAGAGATTGCTGTCCTCACTTCCACTGGCGATTATTTTGCCATCAACACTGAACGCGACAGCATTGACCCAATGTGAAGCACCAGTCGCATTTTCCCGCATTGTCTTGCGTTGTTCACCCGTATTCACATCCCAAAGGCAGATGGTTTCGGGTTCGTGAATCCCTCCCGCAAGCAGCCGTCCGTCGGGACTAAAAGCAACGCTACTGACATCCGCTGTGATATTCTCTCCTATATCGACCCAGAACATCTTTTTTTTCCTCCCTGTGGCAGTATCTGAGAGTTGGATCGTATTGGCATTGTCACTTGCAAGTGTTGTACCGTTAGGACTGAAAGCGATGCTATTGACCCCTCTCTTTGCACCTTCGATGGTAGTACAAAGTAGACGTTGGATGGATTCAGTTTCCATAAGGCGTTCCTTTTCAAAAAGGATTTTGCGGTGATGCGGATTTCAGAATTTTTTCTTTTGAGAATAACATAAAAGTGCCTGAATGTCACAATTTTTAGGCAGTGCGTCCTGTTCGACTACACGAGTGAATTTAGGATTGGGAGCAAGGCACGCATAGTTGGCACATCTCGGAATGTGAAGCCGAACTCCGAGAAATACGTAGATGCTGCGAGTGCCTCCGCAATCAGCGGCTTTTTCTCCAACTCTTTTGAGACCCCCAGGATGAGGGAGACCTCCTTTTGGTCAACAAGCGTGTTGAGTCTTGCAATGAGATGTCCCTGATGCCACGGATGGAAGAGCTCAATAGCCGTCTCGACCCCGCTCTTGTGAACGAGTTGATAGTCAGGAAAGCAGTAGAAATCACCTACTAATGGGAGGAATTGGCTTCCCGGGCGGATCTGCCAGTCTTCCGTCTTATTGCGGAGCATTGCCTGAAAGAGTTGAATGTCTTCAGGGATATAAGCGAGAAACTGCTGCGAAATCGGTTGGATACCACACGATTCATCAAGCAACAACCGAGAACGTTGTCTGTTCCGAAATTGGACATCTGCAGTGAGTTCCCATTTGGGTTGATGCAATACGGCAAGGAAAAAGTTCGCCAGATTCATGCCGTACCGCTTTGTTTTGTAAAAGAGGTTCAGCGGACCATCGACTGTAATTTGATACAACTCACCCTCTTTCCTAATTGTAGAGAGAAGTTGGTTAAATCTGAGGTATTTGAATAGTTGACGGAGTTCGGCTGTCATGGAATCGGCGAGTTTTAGGGTCAGGGCATTACAATGAAGGAGGAGTCCTTGGACCTGTGCGGCGTTGTAGCGGTGCAGCAATCGCTCAGCAGAGAGGGTTTTGAAAGTGAGAACGGGCTGATGGTTTGGTAAGTCTACGTAGAGTTTGGTTGCGAGTTCACCTGCTCCCGTAGGACCGATCTCTGGCGGCAATTCGCCTGCTGTTATCTGTGTTACTTTGTGCTGATAATCGGCATAATCCGTAAACTGCTCTTGTGCAAGCAGGCGACTCGTCTCTGTGAAAAGTTTTTGGCGGAATGCGATGAGTTCTTCGTTGGGGGCAGTGTTAAATTCGGTTCGGTCTAACAAGAGTTTTTCGAGTCCGCGCTTGACTATCGGCGGCCCCGGTGTGCTATCAATAACGTGTTTGCTCGCTTCTAAAAGCGTTGCGCGTTGTGTGTCTGGCGAGTCCTCAAAAACGGCGATTAGTTGCTCAGCGATTGCCAATAACTGGTCATCGGCTGGGTTCACGAACTGTGGGAGGATTTGCCCCTTTTTAATTTTATACTGAAGGAGATCTTTAGTAAGCATGGTATTTTAGAAATAGATGCTAAGAAAGGTCGGGGTTACAAACCCGCCCTACCTTGATAGGCGTGGTGTTGTCTCCGCCGTTTGTTGACAAAATGTTCGCCTGTCTGTTTGGAGATGAGTTCGTAAAGCACTGCCTGTTTGCCCTCGCGTTTGCGGAGGATACGTCCTAACCGCTGTACGTGTTCCCGTACGCTCCCGCTCCCTGAAACGATGATAGCGACATTCGCTTCTGGGACATCTACACCCTCGTTCAGCACTTTCGAGGTGACCAAGATGGAATAGGTGCCATCTCGAAATCCGTTTAAAAAGGCGTTCCGTTCTTTGAGTTTTGTCTGATGTGTGAGGACTGGTAGAAAGAAACGCGTGCCGAGTTGGTAGGCTGTGTCGTTATCCTGTGTAAAGATGAGAATCCGATCACCGCGGTGTCTCTGAATCAGTTTCCAGACCCATTCCTGTTTCGTGGTAGAGGCAAAACTGAGCTGCTTTTGGGTGAGGTATGCCTTGAAAGCAGCGCGTCCTTCATCGGTTTGCGAGGCTCTCCAGAGAAAGGTATGCCATCCGCGCGGGGTACCCATATTGATTTTCAACCGTTTGAGAAAGCCTAAGTAGGTGCGGCGCGCTTCCTCGTATTGGACGCGTTCTGTGTCTTCCATCTCGACTGCTATAGTCACAACGCGGTACTCAGAAAGCGTCTTCCCGGAAAGTTCCTGCACCTTTGCTTCATAGCAGCACTCGCCGAGGAGTGCGTAGAGCCGACTCTCTTTCCCATCAACGCGTTCGGGCGTGGCTGTCAATCCCAACCGAAAGGGAGCGATGCTGCTGATTGCGGCGTATTGATACTGGTCTCCGGGGAGATGATGGCATTCGTCGAAAATGGCGAAACCGAATCGATTTCCGTAGTGAGGGGCGTGCATGACAGCGGATTGATAGGTCGTCACAGTGAGATCCCGCAATTCATGTTCGCCGCCGCCGTAAAGTCCTACCTCTTGTCCGAAATGCTCTTTCAAGACAGTATACCATTGGTGCATCAGGTCGATTGTCGGAACATGCACGAGTGTGGGACGTTGTGTATCGGCGATGAGCAGGATTGCAATGAAGGTTTTTCCTGCGCCTGTCGGTAGACTGATCACACCGCGTTTGCCGTTGGCGTGCCATGCATCAACGGCTTCGGTCTGGTAAGGGTACGGTGTCATCTCTTTTTGGAACGTGAAGGGTTCGACTGTGAACTGTCGTGCTGTGTCTTGATAGGGGATATTGTGTGCGCGCAATTGGGAAACGATATGTCGATAGCGATACGCGGGTGCTCGGAAGGTGAGTGTCCGCTCGTCCCATCGGAGGTCAGGCAGATGTAATTGGATATCCTTCGGAACATCCTGAAGGATGAGGGTGCCTTTGTCGAAGTTGATTTTTACTGGTGCAGACATAAAATTTTCTTAAGGTTTTGAGTTGAAGTATTTCAGCATTTATCAACATTTCTATTATAGCAAAATCCAGCAGAAAATCAAGTTTTTAACAAGTCTTGATTTTCCGATGACCCTATGCTAAAATAGGCGCATCTTAGACATAAAAATTACAGAGAGGAACAGAACCCGTGCCAAAACTTATTATCATGCCACCACAGAACGCCGAATTACACGAATGGGCTGAACGCCTGCAGAACGAATTGCCTGTATACACCGTTGTCCTGCCGGAGACAGACAACGCGGTAGCCGAACACCTCCCCGATGCAGATGCTGTCTACGGTTGGGTGTCGCCGGAGCAATTGCCGTTGGCGAAAAATCTGCGATGGTTGCAGAATCCTGCGGCAGGTCCTTTCCCGGGCTTCTACTATCCCGCACTGATTGAGCATCCAGTCGTCGCCTGTAATCCACGCGGTATCTACAACGACCATATCGCACATCACATCATGATGTTTGTGCTTGCGCTTTCGCGAGGGCTGCCCTACTACATGGATGCACAACGCGAGGGGATCTGGGATAAGGACGCACGTAAACATGGCTACATTGACCTCGCGGAAGCGACTGCATTGATTGTTGGGGTCGGTGGTATCGGGCACGAAACCGCTCGACTCTGCAACGAATTCGGGATGGAGGTTATCGGTGTTGATCCAAGGTGGGAATACGAGGTGCCTTTTGTCGAGAAACACGAACCCGCAGCGTTAGATTCGCTCCTTCCGCGCGCTGACTTTGTGATAGCGACAACACCGCATACACCTGACACGGAAGGGATGTGGCATAAAGACCGTTTCGCCTTGATGAAAAACACAGCGTACTTTGTTAATATCGGACGCGGTAAGACGATAAAACTTGCCGACCTTATTGCAGCACTTGAACAAGGGGCCATTGCGGGTTGTGGTTTGGACGTATTTGAAGTTGAACCGCTACCTGCGGACAGTCGATTGTGGCAGTTGCCCAATGTGTTAATAACGCCACATATCGCTGTAAAAGACGCAGAGAACCTTCCTGAACGGCGATTTGAGGTGCTTCTGGAAAATGCCCGTCGGTTCGCTGAAGGTGCGCCGTTGCAAAATGTCGTCAACAAAGCAGCGTGGTATTAAGTGGCAATTAGCGGTTAGTGATTAGCGGATAGCCAATACCCATTAAACGATCAAAAAGAAATTGAGAGAAAAAGGGCGTATGACAACAGTTAAACAGCAACTTCTAAACGATGAAGACATTCGCCATTTCATTGTGAATGGATATGTCAATGTTACTGCCGACGTACCGACGCACATCCATGAAACCATCTATGATAAAACGGATGAACTCTTCGCTGGCACGACGGATTTTCGAGGCGATAGGCAGCATAACCCACTCAATAACATTCTACCTTTGGTCCCGGAACTTCAGATAGTTTTGGAATCTCCAGAAGTACGGGGCGCGCTTACGAGTATTTTGGGGAATGGGTATGTCATGCATCCGCATCGGCACTGCCATCCCAATTTCGCCGGAAGCACACCAACTGGGAAAGAGAATGGCGAGGAACGGTTGATGATGCCGCTCCATAAAGATGGACACGCCGGTGGAAAACGCCCACGGCATCGAACGCCGCGTTGGGCGATCCTTTTCTACTATCCGCAGCCCTGTCTTGCGGAGCAGGGGCCGACGTGTATCATTCCGGGGACGCAGTACATCCGAGAATTTATGCTGGAGGGTGAACGCGAGCGGCACGAAATGCACGCTGAAGGCGGAAATGGGACGCGACTGCTCTCTGAGGATTTCCTGAATCGAAATCTCGTCCCGATGTCCGGTGAACTCGGTACGGTATGGATTATGCACTTCGATATGGTGCATTCATTCCTCCAGAACTACGTCTCGCTGAACCGGTACGGTATGAAATTCGTGTTTATGCGTACGGAACAGCCGACGGCACCTTCATGGAATAGTAAAACCTCCATCTGGCAACCGCCTGAAATCAACCATGTCCCTTACGATGCAGAGATTCTCTGGACCTATATGTGGAATTGGATGTACGGAAAGACGGATTTGTATGAAACTGACCGTCCAGACACGACAATGGATATAGCGTCAGCAGTTGCGGCGTTGAAGGCAGACGATCCAAATGTCCGTATGAAGGCCGCCAGCGAATTGGGCTTTATCGGAGGCATAGATGCTGCTGAGGCGATCCCTGCGCTCGTTGATGCGCTCAACGATAGTTACGAACCGGTACGGCGGAACGCCATCTATGCGCTCGGTGCGATTGGAAAACCAGCTGTCGAACCCCTCATCGACGCGCTTGATTCAGAAAAAGAGGCGTTTGAGATGGAGCCGATTCTCCACATCTGCGACCCAGCGCACGGACTCGCAGCGATTGGTGCATCAGGGGTGCCTGCACTCATAGCCGCATTGAAAGATGAACGCGAGAACGTCCGCGCGTCAACGGTTTATGCGTTGGGTGAAATGGGTCCAGTTGCAGCAGAGGCAGTTGATGGGCTTATTGCGTTGCTGACAGATGAATCGGAAGAGGTGCGGCGGCATGCAACCTCGGCATTGGGTATGATTAAAGTCCCCGTGTCGAAAACGGTTCCGGCGTTGGTACGGGTTCTGGCAGATCGCGAAGATACGGATTTAGCGTTCTTCGCGGCACAAGCATTGACCCGTATCGGACCGGATGCGACTGAAGCGGTTCCGGCGTTGCGCGAGGCATTGCTGAGTGATTCGGCATACGTGCGTGGTTTTTCCTCCGAAGCATTGAGTCGGATTGGGACTGCTGAAGCGTTACAGGCACTCGTGCCGTTCCTGCGGACTGCGCGCTGGTTTAACTATGTGAAGAAATCTATATCATAAACGGGGCGCAGCGGCTGGGTTTAAGACGTAAGGTGTCCTTGAGCCAAGGGGCGAGTGCAGGAGAAAGTTGCCCGTCGATCCAAAACTTCATGCAGCAATTACAGGATGGTTAATTTTGCGTGAGGCGAATTGGAGACAAGCGACGATGTCTTCGTATTCCAAGGCTGGCATTTCATCAAGAATTTCCTGAAAAGAGAGACCGCTCGCCAACAAATCTAAGACATCTGTTACCCGAATCCGCATACCGCGAATACAAGGACGGCCCCCACACTGATCAGAATTAAAAGTGATTCTATCCATAGCATCTATCTCCTTTTTCTTTTAATCATAACAGGTTTATTGAGAGGATTTCAAACGAATTTGATTTAGTCCGCTTACAGACTTCTCCTAAAGTTTCTGGTGATATGTCTATAATGTAGCGGTACGTAAGATAATTCGGTCTTCAGTCCAATTATCGCGATACCACGTACACGCCTCAAAGGTGTCGTTGAGGGTATCCATACGCTGTTTTAGCATTCCCCGGAATTGCTCTCGGAGTTCAGTGGCTGTGGGTTCATCAATCAGGTTACGGGTTTGGAACGGGTCGGCGAGGTTATCAAAGAGTTTCTCGCTCCTATCCGGACGGTGAACGGCGTAGGTATACTGCTTCGTGCGGAGCGCCCGCCACTCATAACCGTCTTCCCATTTCGCCGTACACCCCATGCCTTGCATAAACGCTGCATCGGGTTCGTCCGTCGATTGATTAAAAGCGGCGCGGCTTAAATCCGTGCCTTCAACATCCGCTGGAATTGGGAGGTCCATCATCGAGAGCAGCGTCGGCATAATATCCGGTGTATTTAGGCATGCATCCGAGATGTGTGCTTCTGGAATCTGTCCCTGCCATCGCACCAGAAACGGCACCCGTACCGCCTCTTCATAAAAGATGTTCTTGGCGCGGCGACCTTGCGCGCCGAACATCTCCCCGTGGTCGGAGGTAAAGACGAAAATTGTGTTGTCACGCAATCCTAAGTCGTCAACTGCACGGAGCAACCGCCCAACATTCCGATCCAGATTGGTGGTCATCGCGTAATAGACGCGCATCCACTCAGGGAGTTTAGCGCGTTCCGCGGCGGACATAATCGCCCATGTATCACCATAGGGGTCGTTTTCGTCTCGATAGTTTAGCGGTAAGGGGAAGTCAACACCCCGGAACAACTCATAATCCTCATTTGGAACATTGTCTTGTGTCCATGGATCGTGTGGTGTTCCGATTGAGAGGAAAAGCGCGAAGGGATCATCTGTTGTTGCTGCGCGTTGTAGGTAGTCGATTGCCAAATCGGTCTGCCCATCGGGTTCATATCCAGGAAGGACGATTTTCTCAGGCGCGTCCTTGTGGTAATAGGCATCGAAATAGAGATGATGAAAATTGTATGCCGACCACTCTCCATCGAAACCGAGTCGATAGGGTCCGGGTGGGATGTAAGAATTCCTTGGATCGTTGTGCCTTCCCAATTGATTAGCCCATAGATGCCATTTTCCGATGTAACTCGTCTGGTAGCCGTTGCGATGCAGGACATGCCCAAAACAGTCGTGATTTGGGTTCATTCGGAGTTCATTAATCGCCATACCGGTGCTACTGGCATATTTTCCGGTGAAGAGCGAAGCGCGATAGGGTGCACACATCGGACTCCCAGAGACAGCGTTGCAGAAATTTGCACTCTCTGCTGCAAGTTGGTCGATATGAGGTGTCCGTGCGCGGGTATCTCCGGCGTAGCCACACGACTGATAGCGGAGTTGGTCGGCGAACACATAGACGAGATTGGGGCGTTTTTCGGTTGAACGGGACATCAAGAGACTCCACATTAATAAACCTGGAGTTAACTCACTTTAACACTTTAACTGGCAAATAGGCTGGGCGATCTTTGACTTTGAGGTTGAAGCAAGCCAGCTGGTATGGATGGCGTTGAAGGTTTTTCTGGTTGTTGCAGAGACATTCCTGTAAAACTTTCAGATGAATACGATACCATTTTGCTTTGAAAACCAAACGGATTTTCTTCTATAGGTGAAATGGAAATCTGTTCCTTTTTCTCTCTTAACATTGCAGCAATATCTTTTGGCAATTTAACGCCAGTTTGCTTTTCAAAGCTAGCAACACTTTGATAGTCGCCGCCAAAAACAGCAGTAATATCTATGCCTTTGTCCGCTGCCTGTGTTAAGCTTGCTTTGGCTTTCTTCCATTCTTGTTGGTGTAGCCAAGCCATTGCGCGATTGTAATAGGCTGGTGCATAATCGGAATCTAATTTTAGTACTTTCGTATAGTCTTCGCGTGCTCGACTAAACTCGTTATTGCTGAAGTAAGCCAGACCGCGATTGTGATAAAATGCTGGATCATTTGGATTCAATTCTATCGCCTTACTATAATTCGCAATAGCCGAGTCAAAATCCCCTTCGTTGCCGTAAACATTGCCAATATTATTATAAGCTGTAGCATTGTCTGGATTCAGTTTTATTGCCTTGTTTAAGTCATTAATCGCTAAATCCACTTCACCTATATCACCATAAGTAACACCGCGATTAACATAGGCTCTGAAATGCCCTGGATTGATCTCTATCACTTTTGTATAGTCTTTGATAGCCAAATCAAGTTTTCCCACGCTATTGTAACCAATAGCACGATTGAAATAGATATCCGCATGATAGAGACGAAGTTCTATTGCCTTCGTGCAGTCGTTAATCGCTTTGTCTACCTCTCCTACAATACCGTAAATTGCTCCCCGACTGGCATAGGTCCTTGCATCATTAGGATCAAGTTGTATAGCCACGGTGTAATCCGTAATCGCCGAGTCAAAATCACTTTTGAGTAAGTAAACATTACCGCGATTATGATAAGGCACAGCAAATTTTGGATCAATTTGTATCGCGCTTGTATAATCCGCGATAGCATTGTCGAAATCACCTTTGTTACTATAAGCGATGCCACGATTAATATAGGATGGAATATGATCCGGTTGAAGTTGAATAACCGTAGCATAATCTATAATGGCTAAATCAAATTCCTTTCTTCTGCTATAAGCAATACCACGATTAAAATAGCACTCGGCGTGATTTGGAACATATCGAATTACTTCCGTATAGTCCGCGATAGCGTTGTCAAATTCGCCTTTATTGCTGTACGCATTGCCTCGTTCATAATAGGCATTGCGGTAATTGGGGTGTAATTGTATTGCTTTTGTGTAACTTTCAATTGCCGAATTCACTTCGCCTGTGTTGTCGAAAGCCATACCCAAAATCAGATGTGCATCCGCAGCATTGGAATTGCGTTCCAACGCTTTTTCACAATCTGCGATAGCGGAGTCAAAATCTCCCCTAAGACTATGAGCAGTTGCGCGGGTGACATAAGGATGAGCAGCATTCGGATCGAGTTCTATTAACTTTTGGCAGTCTGCGATAGCGGAGTCAAAATCGCCTTTAAGTAAGTGAATGTGCCCTCTCATAACATAGACTGGCAAGTAATTGGGTCTCAACTCTATCGCCTTGCTATAGTCTGCAATAGCTTTATCACCTTCACCCTTGCTGCTATAAGCATTACCGCGAATAGCGTAGACCTCAGCAAAATTCGGCTTGAGTCGTAATGCCTTGCTATAATCCATAATAGCGAAATCAAGTTCATCTTTATCTCTGTAAGCGTTGCCTCGAACGAGATAGGCTTCAGCAATATCAGGATTAAGCCGTATCGACCTATCACAATCTGCAATAGCAAGATCAGTTTCGCCTATGCTGTTATAGGCGTGGCCGCGATGGTAATACGCTTCGGGGTGATCGGGTTCGTATTGGATTGCCTTCGTGAAGTCTTCAATTGCTTTGTCAATGTCCCCTTTAGCACCGTGTGCCATACCGCGACCGTGATAGGCCCTGGCAGGCTGGCGGGTCCAGAAAATGGCTTCTGTATAGTCGTTAATGGCAAGGTCAAACTCGCCCATTTTACGGTAAACATTACCACGGTAGATGTAAGATAAGGCGAAGTTTGGTCGCAAGTCAATGGCTCTGCTATAGTGCTTGACAGCTTCTTCATAAGGCGCCATCTGCGTTGGAGTCACCATTTTCTACACTCCCTTTTTGCTCCTGGATTAGACCTTTGTAAATTGCCATGTAGACTTCTATGCGGATGGTTTGATCTTTGATAAAGCCATGGATATCGTTGTAAATAGTTTCAACAGATATACCGTGGGAATTTCGCAGGTGTATTAGTATAGGTTGCTTGAGATCAGCTGGAATATTGATAATATCGTCCTCGTTGGGTTCAATAAAACCATCTGGATGTCGAACAAACACGCTCTTCTGGGCAATAACACGATTTATTGGTTCATAAGATTCCTGAATGTATGGATCTATTTGTTCCTTTTTTTGCAATATAACTCTACCATCTTTACTCCGGGAACCATCACAAGCCATGAAAAGTGCAATAAGATAATCCGTTGTGAAATCAATAAGGTTTGTTTTTCCGCCATAGTGTTGAATTTCAGATAAGCGTTCAAGCTCGCTAATCGGTTCACGCGAAAACCTATTAGCTGAGGTCAACAGTACTTCTTGGAATGCCTCTATATCAAAGTATTTTGCCGAGACATCAAAGTCGTCATCCTTCAAAAACTCGCGATAGAAGTTTGAAGAAACTTTACCAAAATAAGGCTCTTCCTCATGGCGTTCAGGCTCACCGCGGTAAAGATAATTCCCGGTGTTCGCTTTCGCTTCTATTTTCCGGAGTATTTCATCAACTGTATTTGGTTCGTTTTGATTTTCTCTGTCCATTCGCCTTCCTTTATCGCGATGCTGTCTAAAAGCGTAACACATTTCGGAAAGGGTGTCAAACGAATTTAATCAAGTCTATAGCATTCCTCTTGAATTATTCCTCGTAAACTGATATGCTGATTCTCACCAACACATACATCACAAAGGACTTCTGTAGCGCAAGTTTTCGCTTGCAGGCTACGCGAAAATTATGGCAACTAAAACCAGACCGAATATCCTACTCATCACCAGCGACCAACAGCATTGGAACACCCTCGGATGTCTTAATCCTGAAATTCAGACCCCGCACTTGGACGCATTGGCAGCGCAAGGTACGCTTTTCAATAGAGCCTATTGCCCGAACCCCACCTGTACGCCGACGCGCGCCTCTATTATCACCGGGAAGTACCCGAGTCAGCACGGTGCTTGGTCCTTGGGGACAAAACTCTCTGAAGATGAACATACTGTCGGTGAAGATTTCACAGACGCAGGTTACCGCACGGCTCTCGTCGGAAAAGCACACTTTCAACCGCTCCATGGCACTGAAGAATTTCCGTCTCTCGAATCCTATCCGATTCTCCAAGATTTGGACTTTTGGCGGAGCTTCAACGAGCCATTTTATGGGTTTGAACACGTTGAACTTGCGCGTAACCACACCGATGAGGCACACGTCGGACAGCACTATGCCATCTGGATGGAAGAGAACGGTTTGACGAATTGGCGCGACTATTTCCTACCGCCGACTGGAAATACGCGTGGTCAGTACCGAAAGTGGCCAATCCCAGAGGCATACCATTACGATACTTGGATCGCCGAACGTACGAATGCCCTCATGGAAAGGTATCAACAGAACGATGAAAACTTTTTCCTCTGGGCAAGTTTCTTTGATCCACACCCGAAATATCTTGTTCCTGAACCGTGGGATACGATGTACGACCCGTCAGCATTAACAGTGCCGTCTGTAACAGAAGGGGAACACGATAACAACCCACCCCATTTCCAATTGACACAACAACAAAAACCGGACTTCTCGGCTTGGCGTGAAAGTGGGAAAGGAGTACATGGATTCAACTCACATTTACGCGATCGAGATGAACTCGCTAAAGATATTGCTGTCTACTATGGGATGGTGAGTCTGATGGATAAATACATCGGAAAGATCCTGGCGAAACTCGATGAACTCGGATTGGCAGATAATACACTGGTTGTGTTCACTTCTGATCATGGACACTTTTATGGACAGCACGGACTCGTCGCGAAAGGGGCATTTCACTATGAAGATGTTATCCGCGTTCCGTTTATTGCGCGGTATCCGGGTGTTGTGCCTGCTGGGAGACGGTCCGAGGCGTTACAGACGTTGGTAGACTTGGCTCCGTCGTTCCTGAGTGCGACTGGTATTGACATTCCGCGTCCGATGACGGGTGTAGATCAGACTCCGGTCTGGTACGGACAGTCAGAAGCGGCACGCGACCATATTATTGTCGAAAATCGCCATGAACCGACAACTGTACACGTCAAAACTTACGTCAATGATCGTTACAAGTTGACCGTCTATTACAACCGAGACTACGGTGAGTTGTTTGATCTGAAAGCGGATCCTGGAGAAGTCAATAACCTGTGGAATTCTGCTGAGCATGCCGAGTTGAAAGCGGATTTGGTGATGAAGCTGCTGTTCGCGGAGATGGGGAAAGAACCGTTATGGATGCCACGGACTTCGGGGGCATAAGATGAAAGATGAAGGGAAAAGGTAATGACATCTAAAAGGTTTAGAAGTTTTCTATACTTCTTTCACATTGTTGCATGCACTATTGTCTTCAACCAACAGAGTTTTGCTGGCACATGGACAGACGCTTTTGAAGACGACAACACACAAGGATGGGAGATCATTAATACGCGTGGCGAAGATGCGAAATGGTGGATTAATAGGGGTGAAGCAGTATGTGAAACGTTTAAACCCAATACCCCGAGTATATTGGCAACAGGTGAAGTCGCTTGGAGAAACTATTCGTTTTCATGCAAAGCCAAATTAGTTAAAGCGAAAGGCGAACCGGCTAC
Organism: Candidatus Poribacteria bacterium; assembly: GCA_028820845.1. Lineage (NCBI taxonomy): Bacteria > Candidatus Poribacteria > Candidatus Poribacteria bacterium. The sequence goes on along the minus strand of JAPPII010000022.1, from coordinate 103,919 downwards.
CGTTGGAATTATACTCCATCATGAGTGGGAGAAATTTTCCTTCTACGTTCTCCGAATTTTGTATCCTCAGAAACTCGTCCATATCACAAAAATGAGCGAAGCAGGTACAAGTACATTGGGTGAGTTCGATTTCGCAGCAAAACTGGATACGTGGTATGAACTAGCTGCCTCTATTGATAGCCGAGGGAAAATTAAATTTCAAATTGATAATGTGATGTTCACTGCTGTTGATAGAGATCCGATAAAAAACGGGAAAGCCGGACTTATGGTTGTCCGCGCACAAGCTCGGTTTGACGATGTTGAAATCACAGGAACGAATATACCGAACGGTGGTCCGGGCATTCTCCCCGTAGAACTGAATGGCAAACTCGCCATCACATGGGGAGAGCTCAAATATCAATAATGAGAATACGTTTGGAAAGCACGTTTACGGGAAAAATAATAAATCAATACCGCCGTTTCCAGTGCCAACTGTCGCTTCCTGAAATGAGGGGACGGATGTCCTCCGGTAAGGTCTTAATAAATTCGGGACTAACTTCGTTACCGGGCCATTCGCGTACCATCGGGGGTGTGTAGCCGGAGATAAGGATAACACGCTCTTTGTCGCTACGGATAGCAGTCGTGCTGTGAATCAATGCTTCGGCAAAAAGCAGCACGGAACCGGCTGATGCCTCGACTTGGTAGATGAGTTTGTCATCGGATAGTGCAGCCTCAACCATTTCGCTCTGATCCCACGTCAATCGGTGGCTTCCGGGGATAACACACGTCCCGCCGTCGTCTGGACCGACATCGGTGAGGTAGGCGAGTGTTTTGACAAAGATGCAGTGGAACTTGTTCTGCTCTACATAGGTCCCCCACCCGTGTTGTGTGCCACGATGAAAGCCGGTCGGATTATAGCGACGTTTGTGGAGTTCATCAAGTGGTGTCTCTGGATTACGGCTATTGATGATGGCTTCGGTCTCTTCCAGACGGACAGCACCGCCTACGACCTCTTCGACCAGTGGCACGAGTTTTGGATGTGCGGCGTATTCCAACAACGCTGGGTCATACGCAACAAGGTTGCCGAAAAGGACATGGTGTTCGCGCTGCCCGCGGGCATAGACCCGCTTGGCATCAAGGTCGTCGTCGGCTTTCATTCTGTAGAGTGCCCCTTTCATGCGCTCGATTTCGTCGCTACTCAGGACGTCCTCTAATAGGACAAAGCCGTAGATGTCGAAGTGGAGCCGCTGTGCTGGTGTCAGGCAAACTGTTTCGCTGTTATTCATTTTTTATCTCCAAGACCGAGAGATATTCCTACGTAGCACAACCTAACAGGTTTGCGGCGTACTCGCCCAGATGCAACGTGCATCATGCTACAAATACCCAATTCACGTTTTCTTACAACCCGTGCTTAACCTGTCCCCAAAATGTGGTGAGTTTTTGGCTGGGATCAACGGCGAGATCGAGTGCATCTGCGCCTTCATAGACGAGTAGATCGTCGAAGTAAGCTGGCGAGGCCATGCCCCAGACATAGAAAGCGAACCACTTGGCGGTGGGACCGAGTGCGGGGTTCCGAAACGGAAGGCCGTCTTCTGCTTTGGCACCCAAGGCATCGTCCCTATCGTCTCCTGAGGCGAACGAAAATTCACTTTTTTCAAAATCGGCGATGATGCGGACGTACTTCCATGTATCGGTTTCAAATTCCCCAATGGGCTGCCAGGCAGCACCGTCGTAGAGGCGAACCATATCTGCGTCCCAATTGATGTAGGTGCAGCCATTGTTCTCACCGATATTGTCAGCAGAAGCGAGCTTAATATTCAAGGAGCGTCCACCCCCTTCAACATAGATCCAGAATTCAGCAGAAATGAGAGGATTGTCGGTTTCTATAGGCACACCGAGTCCATCCCCGTCTGCACCTGCTAAGATAGCGAGTGCCTGTTTATCGGTTTTGACGGTGTCCTTAGTAACCTCAAAGTCTCCGCCAATTGCCTCCCAGTCGTCGGGTGTATCGCCGACAGTGAATTCCTCAAAACCGGTCCGCACAAAGACCTCTTGTGCGACTGTAATTGGCACAATAACGAAACTCAAGACAACAGCAACAGCCAGTAAAAAATACCAACCAGAAATACTTTTTTGAATCATCTTTTACTCCTTCGTTTCATTGTTTTTTCTATTTGTGTGCGGCAGAACGGAGTCTGCCTACTACTTTTCAGGGCATCCAGAGATTCCACTCCCCTTTTTTCTCCCATTTACGACATGAGAGGCATAAGCACATATATCGAATTGCGAAACGTGCGGAACTTCCAACATTCATTGTGCCAGAATGCGGCAGTAGATGGTGGAAAAAGAGGACATCCCCCTGTTTAGCAACGATCTCCATCGGCTCGCCTAAATCCATCTCTGGAAACTGCGCTTTCATATCACCGACATGGTTGGAGAACTCCGGGTTTTTCTTGCGAAACTCACGAATCCGTTGTGGACCTTCGGGCCATATTACCGTCGTCCCGCCGTGCGAATTGGCATCAGTGAGGTAGGTGAGACTGGTTGCGCGGAAGGTTCCAGGATCCAATCGGAAATCCCGAAAATCGCCATCTAAATGGGGTGACGGGTTTTTCCAATCGGTTGAAACGGGGAATTGATTCAGTGCCCAGATACCATCCGGCTGTTGACTTTCACAATGTGGGATCTCTGGATATCGGGAAGCGAGTTGCTTAAGGATAGTGAGGTAATCAGGCGTGCAACACGCTAAGACATCGGGATGGGTAACACCGTAAAGCTCAACCCGCTTTCCATCTCCCATTTTCTCCATGTAAAACCCGGCAAGGTGTGGACGCTTAAACTGTCCCCATGAGTCTGGGTCTTCCGCATCCATTCCCATCATCTGCCACATTGCCTGCTCTGCTTTTGTGACAGTCTCTTTCGGAATCAATCCTGAAAGGAGGAGGTAACCTTCTTCTTCAAATTGTGCTAACTGCTGTTCTGAAACCATGTTTTTAACTATTGCTCCTGGGCTGCTGCGTCCGTTGTCCTTGCAGGTGTTCGGTAAAGTTAGCAACCTTTTTTGCCCTAAAGCAGGTTTTTTAACGATTGCTAAAGGTGCTTCAATCAACAATCCTGAGTTGGGTAACATCAATCTTAGGTTCAGGATACTGCATGTCGAGTTTTTTGAGTGCATCAACAACACACTCTGCAATAACGAGGTTCCGATACCACTTCTTATTCGCGGGGATGATATGCCAAGGTGCCCAGTCGGTACTACATTTTTGGAGCATAACCTCAAACGCTTGCATGTAGTCGTCCCAATAGGCGCGTTCCCGAATATCAGATGCTTCGACTTTCCAATGTTTTGTCGGATCGCTAATCCGAGATTCAAGCCGTTGTTTCTGTTCATCTTTCGAGATATGAAGGAAAAATTTCAGAACAACCGTTCCACTTTCAACGAGCATCCTCTCAAAATCGTTGATTTGCTGATAACGCTGCGACCAGACCGATTCCGGCACAATGTTATGTACCCGAACAACGAGGACATCTTCATAGTGTGAGCGGTTAAAGATGCCGATTTTTCCTTTCGATGGGACGACTCTGTGGGCACGCCATAAGAAATCTCGAGAGAGTTCATCTGCGGTTGGCACTTTGAAATTAACGACATTGCAGCCTTGGACGTTGATGCCAGACATCACCCCCCGAATGGTTCCATCTTTGCCGCATGTATCCATGCCTTGCAGGATAATGAGCAGGGCATGTTGGCTTTCAGCGTAAAGCAATCCCTGAAGTTCCAGGAGTTGCTTATGTAACTTTTTAAGTCTTTTCTTGGTTTGACCCTTCTTCTCGTAAGTTCCGGTATATTCGGGTGGGTGATCGTCCAAACTGACTAACTCACCCGGATTGACAATACTTTTAGCTTGAAGTTCCATATTTTTTCGCTTTCGGCTATCAGCCATCAGCTGTTAGTAATTAGTGTGGCAGTGGCAAACGTTCTTACTTGCCACAACGATCTCTGGCTGAAAACTGGTTGCTGACAGCCAATTATTGTGATAAAGATTCGTAATAGTCATCAACGAGTCTTCGGTATTCAGGTGGGACACCCTCTTTAGCAACTTGTGTGAGTCGTTTTTTCTCTTGAAGGGTGTTGAGCCGATCCTCAAGTGCGGCTTCAAGTTTATTCAGGTCGCGAATAACGAATTCATAATTAGGGAACGGGTTTGAACGATTTCCAGGACGGTGGTCCATCGTATCAAGCATACCGAGCCAGAGTTCATTAAGTTCGCGATCAGACTCTCTACCCCCAGCACGTGCTTCCTGATTTTCGGCTTCACCGTCTTGTCCGGGTTGCTGACCGGGCTGCTGGTTTTGTTGTCTTTGCATCGCTTGTTGTGCTTGTTGCAGGCGTTCTTCGAGCTGCTGTTGCTGTTGCGCGAGTTGTTGCTGACGGCGTTGCTGTTCTTCCGTCTGTTCTTGCCCTTCCATCGCCTGAAGCTCGCGTTGGATATCCTCCATCTGTTCACGCGCTTGCTGAAGTTGTTGGAGCGCAGTTTCGAGTTGTTCTTCCTCAGTGTTTGCCATATTCGCTTGCGCCTGTTGGAGATCGGCTTGCGCTTGATTGAGTGCATCAAGTGCCTCTTGCTGATTCTGATCAGCGGCTCGGAAGCTTCGCCACTGCAAGGCACGCTGTGCGGTTGACATATCCTCCAAGGTCTGTTCCTCTGCGAAGCGTCTTGTAGCATCCCCTACGTTTTGGGCTGCCTCTGGATTTTCCGGGTTGAGTTGCGTTTGAAGATTCCTCAATTCGCGTTCGAGTGTTTCCAAATCTCGCTGAAGTTCGCGCTGCTGGTTAGCGAGTTCAGATGCCCGTCGGAAATCTTCAGGACGCATTTCCGACTGTTGCGAGCGGCTTCTGAGTTCCTGTGTCTGTTGTTGGACCTCAGATTGCGCCTCTGTCAACTCCTGAAGCTGTTGTGCGGTTCTCTCAAGCGTATCTTCTGTGAACTCCGCGGCGACCCTCTCCAACTGCTCAATAGCCTCCTCAATCCGCTCTTCCGCCTTTTCTCCCTTGGCGGCACTGAGCTGAGGTTGCTGTTGCTCCATGCCTTCCGAGGCTTCCTGCATCTGTTCACCAGCCTGTTGCATCGCTTGACCTGCTTGATTGAGGCGTTCCCCTTGTGTCCCCTGCCCACTCTGTTGCATAGTGCCGAGCTGCTGTGCCATCTGTTGTGCCTGTTGTGACAACTGTCCCTGTTGCTGGCTATTCTGCTGCATCTCGCTCGGAGAAGGTTCACTTTCACGTCCTAATTGCTGGCTCTGTTGACTGAGCTGCTGTTGTTCCTGCAACATCTGACGCGCCTGATCTAACATCTCTTGTGTCTGTTCCTGCATTTCCATATCCAGTTCATTCTGCTGATTCTCAAGTTCACTTTGCAATTCTTCCATCTCGAGTTCAAGGTCCTCGGCGGCTTGCGGATTACTGCTCCGCATTTGCATGAGTACTTTGGGAATCTCAAGGTTGACTTTGATGAGGAGTTCAAGAGCATTTTGCTCTGGCGGTATCGCCTCAGTCGGCTGGATGGCATTCAGATGGTCCGTTGCTTCACCCATGTTACTAATAGCGTCTTCCAAATTCATCAGAATCTCAGGTGAGACCTGCGCAGTCGTCTGTATAGCCACGCTCAACTCATCTACGAACTTTTGCGTTTTATCTTTTAATTCGGCTTGCTTGTCAGCAGTCTGCTTGACAGCCGACTGATATTCTTCACTGGTTGTAGATTGAGCGTTCGTATGCTTCCACGTGTCTCGGATAATCTGCTTCTGAGAGGCAATGATACCCGCGAGTGGATTTGGTTCCGCTTGTGCTTGCGCTTGTTCTGATTCACCTTCATGGAAATCCTCGTTAAAGGGTCGGATTTCGATGAAGTAAATGTCGCTGCTGGCTTCACCAGGACCGGTCTGTGTGTTATTATCAGTGGCATGGGCGTAGTAAGAGATAACATCACCCGGTTCCACGTCAAATTCTTCGATATAGAAAGTGTAGCTGCCATTTAAAACACGATGCACAAACGCATCGTCCGTCGCTTTTTCTTCAATAGCACTTAAAGGTGGGGCATTGGCATTAAGGGCAATCTTTTGCAATTCATCGGCACCGATGTGATATCTGAGTTTTAATTCAGCGATACCGTAGTCGTCCGTTGCCTCAGCAATAATTTCCACTTCACCTAACTTTGTAGTTTTAATATCACGCCCAGGTTCCTTGATTACGACTTCAGGCGCAGCGTCTGGAACAGCCTTAATGTTGTATTCAATAGGTATCTCGTTGTTGAACCCATCAATACATAGGAGTTCAACAGTATATCTCCCGTTCGCAACAACATCTATGGCTGTTGTCAGCGTGTTCCCATCAGAAATAACCATTTGTGTTGGCTCGGGTTCCGGTGTTTCTGTTAATTTTTGAAAAAAAGAATCCTGCCTTGTATCCGTTTTAAGCGTGAACTTTGCGGTTTGAATGGCTTTATTTGTTACAATTTTGAGTTCTGCGCGCGTGCCGACGACAGCCTGAATATCACCTGTCCCTGTTTGCACGACAGGTTTAAGTCGGGTATAGGTTGGATATGTGTAAGCAACAGATATTTCAGTTACTCTCGGCATATCAAATACTTCGACCGTATAGCGTTCCGAAGTAACCTCGTTCGCGACGATATAGTATTCCATATCGGCATCAATATTGAAAATCTCATAAGCGAACCCACGCTTGTCCTCCGGATTTCGCAACATGCCAATCATAGTTTTGGACTGCTGTTCGGTTGTTTCGACTTCAGCAGTAGTGGGATCCGATTCACGAGTATCCTGATAAGCGAGAACAACCTTTTCAGCAGACTTGCCGGTGACAGTGACATGAATGGGTAAACTCTTGCCTCGTAGAATACGAGCGTTTCCCGGCTCAACAGTGAGGTGCGTCGTTAAAATCGGGTCGGTTTTTTCCCAAGGGGTGAATACGCGGAGCAAGCTGGTATGTATTTCTTTCGGAAATAAGAGTGAGAGGACGCAACAACCAACAAAAACCAAAGCTGCAATGCCAACATGCTTGCGAGTGCGACTGTGATCAACCGTCGCTCTAAAATCAATCCCTTCCGTCCGCTGTGTGGTATCCGCCAACAGGCGTTGGAGCATGTGCGCTTCAATTGGATCCGTTGATTCCCGGTCTCCGAATTCGATCGCACTGATCAATCTATCCTCAAGGTCGGGATGGTTTCGTTCAACATTAAGGGCGACATCACGGAGCGTGAGTGATGCCCGGAGCGGTTGAACGAGATATTTATATAGTAGGTAACCCGTAACGCCTACACCGACTATTAACAATGCAATACGGACAGGACTTGGAAGCGGCATCAACCAATCAATGATAGCTTCACCCGCAACTAAAGCGATAATGCCTGTCAGGACAATAGCAAACCCTGTCCAGAAGAGACTGCGTTTCCACACACGTCGCGCCCTCAAAATTCTTGCTTGTAATTCTGCGTAACCTTCCCTTGTATTCATCATTCTCCTCCACCTACATTATATGGCTATCAGCCATTAGGGCGTTCCGTTGTCCTCCACTCTCAGCAGTCAGTATGCTTACCAACTATCAGGGCATTTTTCGACCCCACCGATGCTGAGCGTCCAAATTAACTCTAAAATCTACCAATGCTCTATAAGATTCTAACGACTCTCTTTTACGCACGTGTTCCCTAAGAAGAATATCCAACTTGGAATATAACATCAATACCAACTCTTAAGAGCCAAATAATTACCGCCGTAAGACACGCTTTTGTTTTCCTGACTTCCGCGAGTGTAGCAACCGCTACAGTTAAAACAAAGATATTCCATATAGCTAAAATATCAACAAAACTCAAAAACACCAAAAGATACTGATTTTCGAGGGTTGGCACCAACATGTGGAGTCCCGGAATCACTCTTAAATCAATGAGTGTTTCAATATCTTCAACGCGCCTAAAAACTGGAACGAATGCGACATTGATAAAAAATATCGCTGGATTAATCAAGATAGTGTGCCACCAAGCGGCGAAGACATGTTTAAACTTGAGTGCCTCATTTGCCTCGAAAACTCGCGACACCACGATAAGTATAGCACTGAACGTAACGGCACAGAGAATGCCAAGAGCAATGCCGCTTACCGCAACAAGTCCCATAGATGCCGCTTTGGTAGATCCAAACAGTTGAACATCGGCCAAACTACTTGCATACTCTGGGTTAACAAACTTCTGTGTAAATGGAAAAACGATCCATGCCAGCAGCACGACGAGGAAGCAGAAAACGAAGAATGCAACACCGTACTTTGGTTTAGACTTCAACCGCGTAAACGTAGCCTTTGGGTTCACAACGAGATCAATGAGATTTCGCCAACTCTCTCTCATAACAACGATTCTTAGGACCTGGACATGTCACGGCATCGGTGCACAGGTTTCTAAAACTACAGATAATATAGCAAATCCGAGACGAAATAGCAAATATTTCAATTGAAGTAGAAATCGCTGCTACTGTTCACTTTTCTCTGATTCCAACTGTGTTTTCTGCCATCCGTAATCAACATCTCCATTATAGAATTTGTCTGGATGCTCAACTGCCCAAATTTGCTTATGGATAATCCAGTTTTCTGGATCCAATGCAAGTGCTTTTCGCCATTCAGCCATCGCTTCCTGTTTTTTACCGCTCTCCAGCAAGATGAGACCGAGTTGAAAACGGGCCATCGCTTCAGTAAGAGCTTGGGCAACTGGTTCATTTGAGCGTTTTATATCGCGAAGCAGCACCGCATTATAGTCAGGATCTGAGAGCCATTTTTCCAACATCATAAGCGTCTCTTTATCGGCAACATTGATGCTGAAAGGTGCTTTAACCATACGACCCGCCTCATCAATCAGGACACCGTAGGGGATAGCTTTGAGGTTGTAACGGGTGCCGAAGATATTTTGTGTATCAACGAGTGTGACGAAATCGGCGTTCGCAGCATCATGCCAAGGGCGGACGACCGAAGCACCTTGTGCATCGAGGGCAATAGAGACGAGGTTTAATTTCTCTCGGTATTTGTTATAAAATTGCTGCCAGCCCGGCAGTTGTTCACGACACCCTCACCAAGACCCCCACACGTAGAGGAGCGTCTTTTTCCCTCGAAAATCTCGTAAATGTCTTTGGGTATCCCGCAGATCGGGAAGCGTAAATTCGGGAGCAAGATGCATAGGTTGAATAACCTCCAATCTGTTTGATGGTGCCCTATAAATTTCAAATCCGAAAGGCTCTGTGACGCTTTCAGGTCGGACATAAACGACACCATTAATAATGTCCACAACACCGTCTTTGCTATCCTGAAATCGGAGGGGTACACAGAGTTCCGATTCCGTTTCTCGACAGAGAACCGCCATCTTTTCGCCTTGTGGATATTCCACTTTTAATCCGAGTCGTTCCGCGAAATTCTCTAAAGGTACCAACCAGACCCCATCTTTTAAGATAGGTGGCGCGGTAAACACGACGGGCTGGGCATCTATTGAAATCTGAAAATCAACACGCTTCATGTTATCCTCTTGGGCATCTCCTATTTGCAAACCTATTACACAGAACAAGGCTGTGAAGATCAAAAACTTTAGCGTATGGGGCACTTTGTGATTCCATCTTGCAGTAATCATTCTGTTGTTTTCTCTCTGTGCTGCGAATCGTAAGTGAGGAATTCAATGATCTCATCAGCGGTTTTCGGCGTAAGCCCGGATCCCGGTTTTCTCATCATTTTATAGACATACTCTCGCCATTCTTCCGATGTGAAGGTAGAATTAATCGGGCGTGCAACGGTATGGCATCGACTACATTTACGGGTAAAGAGCTCATAAGACCCTTGCATCTTAGGGGAATAGCTGCTAACATCAATAAAGTTAGGTCCCTTATCCGCTGGATAGGTTTTCGGTGCGACGCGCGGCACGCGTAACGCGTAAATCATCCCGATACCTACAAGAAAAATAACCCCTAAAACAACGATCCAAACAATTGTGTTACGCATTTTTTAATCGCTAACCGCTAATCGCTAATAAATCTTTCACTTTCCGCACAATAGCATCTGCACTAATCCCATGATGTTCCAAAAGTTCCTCTGGCTTCCCCGAACGCGGTATTCCTGTTACTGCGAGTTTGTGGACGCAAACGCCGTCAGCTGCGACAGCACTCAACACAGCATCTCCCAAACCACCTTCAGGATAGTGGTCCTCAACAGTAACCAGAGTATTGTTAGTCTCAGCCGCAGCAGCTTGCAGTGCCTTCTTGTCAATCGGCTTAACGGAGTAGAGGTCAATCACACGGATAGCAATGCCATCTGCAGCAAGTATTTCGTATGCTTTAAGCGTTTCGTGAAGCGTTACACCCGCGGCAATGACGGTTACCTCATCTGCATCGCTTTTACGTAGTACCTTCGATCCACCAATGGGAAAACTTTCATTAGCATCATAGAGGATTGGGGTTGGTGGACGCGAGGTTCGGAGATAAACGATACCTTGGTGCGCTGCAGCTCCTGCGACGAGGCGTTCTGCGGAGACGGCATCGCTCGGATAGAGTACGGCTGCTCCTGGAATCGCTCGGAACATTGCGAGGTCCTCTAAACCCATCTGCGAGGGTCCGTCTTCACCAATTGAGACCCCGCAGTGTGATCCAGCATATTTAATATTGGCTTGCGAGATAGCGGACATCCGAATCTGATCGTAGGCGCGCGATAAAAACGCTGCGAACGTCGAAACAAACGGAATTTTCCCGCGTTTTGCTAAACCGATGCCGGCACCGACCAAATTTTGTTCGGCGATGAACATCTCAAAGTATCGGTCTGGATAGAGTGTCATAAATTGCTCGGCGTAGGTAGAGTTTTTTGTATCACCATCAAGCGCAACGACATCGGGGTTCGCAGTTCCGAGTTTCGCGAGTCCGGTGCCGTAACCGCCGCGTGTTGCGACCTCTTCGTCCGGTGAATAGTCTGGTGGGTCACATTCGGTTGGCATCGCGCCATTTACCTTTATCGGATTCGGTGGTTCAATCTGAACGGGAACATCTGTATGTAGGGGACCAAGCTCAGCCAACGCTTTATCAAGGTCTTCGCCTTTGGCGACTGCTTTCCCATGCCAGTTGTCCGCGTTCTCAAGGAACGAAACGCCTTTGCCCTTAAAGGTTTTAGCAACAATCATTGTGGGTTTATCGGTTGAGGCTTTCGCTTCGGCGAGTGCTGGTAGAATTTCGTCAAAATCGTGTCCATCAATACCAATAGTTTGCCACCCGAACGACTCGAAACGTCGGCAGTAGGTGTCAATATCAAAGGCGTACATAGTCCGCTGGCTCTGTCCGAGTGCATTGACATCAATGATTCCGATAAGGTTATTGAGTTGGTAATGAGATGCCAAAGCGGCGGCTTCCCACACTCCCCCTTCAGCAGTCTCGCCATCACCGAGGAGGACATACACACGGTAATCAGATTTATCTAAGTATTTACCGTTGAGTGCCATACCGAGCCCAAGCGATAAACCTTGTCCGAGGGATCCCGTTGCTACCTCAGTCCACTCGAACCGTGGTGTCGGATGTCCTTCCAAGATGCTGTCAATTTGTCGGAGCGTGCCCAGTTCATCCGTTGGAATGATACCTGCTTCGGCATAAGCAGCGTAAAGGAGGGGTGCGGCATGTCCCTTGGATAAGATGAACCTATCGTTGTTCGGATTCTGTGCGTCGGTAGGGTCATAGCGCATTGCATGAAAAAAGAGTGCAGAGACGATATCCGCAGCAGAGAGACACGTGGTTGGGTGCCCGGATCCGGCTTCCGATGTAGAGACAATGGAATGAATACGTAAATTGGTTGCCTTTTGTTTGAGAAGGTTTTTTAGGGTTTCCACAAATTTTATCAATCCTTTTTTAGCGTTATCAGCTATCAGTTAAGAATCCTTTGTAACAATCTATCCTCGACTTGGCGTATTCCAGTGAAATGGTGAAGTGTTATAAAATCCCTCGTCGCTGACCGCTGAAAGCGGCTTACTAATTGCTATTTCGTGTTCAACTCGTCCGTTCTACGCTGTGCAGCTAACGTGAGATAATGCCCCTGGCAATTTTGGATAAGGGCCCTGAAAGTCTCAATGGCTTGCGGAATATTTTCCGTTTTGACGTAAGCCTCCGCCTGCCAGTACATTGATTTCGCTACGATCTCGTTGGCTTGCTCTTCGGTTAGGTCGTGTGCGGCGCGTTCGGAGGCGTTTTCAATGGCTTCGTCAAATTTTTCGATTGCCTGTTGATAATTCTTCTCCTCATAATAGGCTGTGACAGCGTTTGCATAGGCATGACTACTCTGCTCATAGAGATGAAAAAGGACACTTCCTTGTGGTGTTGCAGTCAAGGGTGCTGAGATTTCTTCCAATTCACCTTTACCGAGTATCTCGGCAATTCGATCATAGGGATCAGATTCATTGCTGTCATCATTACCTTCTGTTTCTATTACCTCTGATTCTGTTTCAGGAGAACCTTCATTTTCAGAGAAGTCATCCTCTTCGTTTGGCGATAACTCCTGTGGCTCATCCTCAAAATCATCTGTCTCGTCATAGTTAAATAGCATCCGTTCCTCCATTTTTTGACATCCTCACCCCGCTAAAGCGTGGGTGATTCCTTTGTTCCTTATAGGACAATTCTATTGTTTTTTGCATCTATCTATTTTCGCTTGGAAACTTGCCTTAACTTTGTTCCGATACTGGAAGATAGACCGTAGCAATCGACCATTATAGATTATCGTTTTTTCGCTATCATGACTGACAATCGGATGTATTTCGCCCATATCTATAGCAACCGTGATCCCCGTTTCCTGTTTTGGCGGCACATCTACTTCAGAGACCAAAGCGAACCAATAGGCACCGCGGTGAAAATACATCTCAACATATTTCGGTTTTATGTCGGTTTTCAAAATAAGCGGTTCTTGACCTTTACCATTAGAGAGTATGAGTTGACTGTCTTTGTGGCGAATCGCTCCTGATTTCCAACGCACCTTGAAATAGCGAGGTGTCCGTTTCGAAGGCTTGGCATCAGAATTGGAATTACGCACTTGAAAGAAACTTTTCAGCGCATCAAAGTAACTATCAACGCACGCTTGCACAGATTGAGAATGCAAGGCATATCCGCGAAGTCTCAAGTATTTCTGCACCGCGCCTTTGGACAACCAAAAACCTTTTCGCTTCTGCGTTTTTCGCATCAGTGAAACGACTTTGGAATAGCAACGTCCAGACTCACGTGCGAGCGCGTCTAAAACATCTGTTCTTTTGTGTTTAAGTGTCGTTGTGATATACATCGTGAATTCCTTTACATCGTGATACCGACTTGAAACGGTGCGGTGGCACTCCCAAGCGGGAGGTCAAGTCCACCGCCACGATGTATAAGCATTATACCACAATTTCACTCTGTTTGTCAAGTTTTTCTTACGTTTCCACGCTGTGGCCTAATACCATACGGCGGACTTATATTCCCCTGCTAAAGCATGGCGGAAACCTTACGTCCGTTTTCGTTAAAAGGCAGCGTGTACTTCACCACGCGTGTGTAGGCGGACCCGACGATCCGCCCACATAACTGTTTTCAATATTAAATGACTTGCGAACCGAATTAATATTTGACTTTCACGTCTGCCCAAGTGGTTGTCATTTTGTCAGCGGGTTCAACTGCCAAGACTGAGAAGTAGAGTCCATTTTTATAGAGGCTCTGGATATCCTCTGGCTCCAAAGCCACATCAAAGATTGCGACTTCATCAACAACAGCATCGGCGAAGCGTCCACCACAACAGGTGTCGTTGCCGATGTAAACGGGACCCTTATCTGGATCAATCGGATTCTTTGTCAAATCCATCGAACTCGCTTCTTCACCATCAATATAGATGTACCATTCACCGGTATTGCTATCATAAGTGGTGGTGTACATGTGCCATTCGGTAATATCTTTCGGACCGACTTCACCATCGCGCCAACCACCCGGCTTATTCCAACAACCGCCATTGCAAATCGGCCATGAAACATTTTTCGTTCCTTGGTTGGGATGGATAATATAGGCATTCCTCTTTTCGACCATCCAACCGTGTTGATTCCAAGTATCCGTATTGCTTTTAACCCAGATAGTAACAGTTATCGCTTCCGTCGGGTTCTCATGATCGGGAATGACGACATGTGGACCAGTCCCATCGAACTCAAGCCCTTCTCCGAATTTACCTTCGACCCATTTTGGACTATTCTCAAGATCACCGTCCAGACCATTTCCAGACGCATCGGTTGCAATCTTCCCCTTGCCTTCATCAAAGAGCCACAACCCGGTAACAGTGGCAGGATCAATCTTAGCAGAGGTCGTGGAGACACAGAAAAGACCGACGAAGAAGAGACTGGAACACACAAAGACTAAACCCGCAAGCCAAAATTTGCGAGAAAAAATAGCACCGAAATCCATTTTTACCTCCCATTCAATATTACACGTTCAAAGACCTTATACGTACAGGTGATTTACATGACCACACGATTGTCGTAAAGGATAAACCACCGCTAAAATATCATCTTGTATTTATCATACCAAATTCGCGGGCAGATGTCAAGAAAATAAACCAGTCACTTAGAAAAAAGCATTGACATCAAAGAAAGTTCCATTTATAATTCACCCAGACATCTATCCTCATCTAAGACACAGGAAAGTATGAAACACATAGAAATTATTTTTTTTCTTTTAATGTTTGGCGTGCTGCCGGTATTTGGGCAAACTTCAAACAGCAACCCGCAAGTTTCAGACTTGCAACAACCTGACTTTGAGCATAAAAAACCAGCAAGCCCCTTTCTTATTGCCCAAAGCGAAACAGGACAAGCGTCAGAAACCCCGCCTACAACGGAATCAACCCCTGAAGAGCACGCTGACCAACCAGCACCACAAGTTGGAACGACTGATCAACAGCACATTGAGATTACAAATCCGTCTCCCAATGAAAGGAAGCGGAGAATCCTAAGAATTGCCAACGATTATGAGTTGGGAGCGGATGATGTGTTAACGACGCTTATCGTCATTGCTGGTGACGTGAGACTACAAGGAACCGTCACTGGAAATATGTTGATTCTTGGTGGAAATGTTACCCTGACACAAGAATCACAGGTGAACGGGACCCTTCAGATTATAGGTGGGCAGGTGTCAGGACAAACAGACGGCGTGGCGGACCTTCAAGTAAGCAATCATTGGAAGATGATTCCGGCTGGGGCGAAGCTGCTGATGCGTCCTTATATTTTTTGGAAAATCACCAGTAAACAGGCAAATTTACGATTAACCTTAGTCGAGGCTGGTATTTCCGTCTTGATGTATTTGTTGGTATTCGCCGCATTCCCAAGACCTATAAATGCCACGGGTGAAATGTTGGCACGTAGACCGATGGGGAGTGTCTTATTCGGTATTCTGATGTTACCTATAATACCACTGATTCTCACGCTGCTAACGTTATCCATTATCGGAGTGCCATTTATGCTATTAGCGTTAGCACTCTTGGTTCCTCTGGCAATCTTTGGTAAGACGACGATTTTCGTTACGCTCGGCGGCACCCTCTTTTCAGGACGATTGAAACCGCTCGGAATAATTTTCTGCTACATTCTCTATTTCATGGCAACAGCCCTGCCGCATATTGACTGGGTAACGTTTCTTCTTGTCAACGCTATTAGCATTGGATTATGTGTGCTGAGTGGTATCAGCGCGATGCTACCACAAGACCCGCGTCAAAATATTTCTTGGTCAGAAAGGGTTTAGCCTCCATGCAGTTAGTTTCTCCACTTTTCCTCGTTCTGCTAATTGTAGTGCCGCTGCTAATAATTGCTTTATGGTTTTTCCGTAGTAACAGACATAGACCCTCGTTCTGGAAGCAGGCAATTGTCCCGGCAGTACGTTTCTCTGACTTCAGACATGGATTCGCAGCAGGCACCCAACAGATGCGACAGACCCTCTCGGTCAAAGCACTGCCGACACTTAGCATTCTGAGATTCATTGTCCTGGCACTTCTTATTTTTACGCTCGCTCGTCCTCAACTCTCTCAAAGTCGTGAGCATAAATTTGCAGAAGGTATTGATATTCTCTTAGTACTCGACATCTCGGAGAGTATGCGGGCAGAAGACTTTGAAGGTGCCAATCGTATCCAAATTGCCAAATCGGTCATTAACGACTTCCTGTCCCATCGCGAAAATGATCGCATCGGTTTAGTTATTTTTGCGGGTGAGAGTTTCACACTCTGTCCACTCACGTTGGACTATTCAGTATTAATAGAATTGCTCCGTGATGTCCAAATCGGGCAGTTAGAGGACGGTACAGCCATCGGTGATGCTCTTGCAACTGCTACGCATCGGTTGGAAATCTCGGCATCGAAAACGAAGATTGTCATCCTCTTGACCGATGGAGAAAACAACGCCGGTAGTATAGACCCAGAGACGGCAGCCGCTCTGGCGCAATCCTTCGGCATTAAGGTTTATACAATCGGTATGGGGAAAGAGGGCGGCGCACGTATTCCGTACGCGGATACAACCTTCGGCAAAAGATACCGTGAGGTCTTAACCTATCTTGACGAAGACACTTTGAAACAGATTGCCAGCATAACAGACGGTCGCTATTTTCGCGCGACAGATACGCAGTCGTTGCAGCGAATATATGCAGAAATCGACCTGTTTGAAAAGACGAAATTTGAGGTCGTTAGCACTGTTAATCACACAGAGTTGGCATCATATATTCTGATACCGGCAGCGTTGCTGTTGGGTATAGAGATATTATTGAGCAATACAGTGTTACGAAAAATACCTTAATGGCTGTCAGCATTGTCCCGCAAGTCCACACGCGACTTGCGTAGCAGTCAGCGGTCGGAAAGAGAGCTCCGATAGCCGATAGCGAAGCGACCTGACAGCCGATAGCCAATATGGAGATAAAATGGAAAATATTATTGCATGTAATTTAGGGAGTTACCGACAGTTTCGGGCGGGTGCTTATGCACACTTGGCAGAAATCGGTCTGACGAATGTAGAAGTCGGGGTGCCTTCGGCTGAATCTGTGGATGCACTCCAGTCAGAATTGGACGCACACGGACTTACTGCTACGAGTCTGCTTGGTAGATGCGATGTTCAGTCTGAAACGGTTGTATCGGATTTCCAGACGACCTTGGATACTGCCGCGCAGATGGGAGTGAACATTATCTTCGTCAGTGTTCATGCTGGGGACACAGATCGTAACGTTGCATACGATCGACTCCGCGCTATCGGTGAGAACGCTGCACCTGCGGGTATCAAAGTCTGCTTGGAAACCCATCCAGATATGGCACACAACGGCGATATCGCATTGGAGACGATGCAAGCTGTTAACCATCCGAACATCTGTGTCAATTTCGATACCGGCAACGTTTACTACTACAACCACAATGTGACAGCCCTCACAGAGGTTGAGAAGGTCATCCCGCATGTCGGTGCCGTCCATCTTAAGGATACAAATGGCGGTTATCGGACGTGGCATTTCCCGACGCTCGGTGAAGGTGTGGTTGATTTCAAAGCGGTATTCCAGACGTTGAACGATGCCGGTTTCTATGGTCCTTTCACAATGGAATTAGAAGGTATTGAGGGGGAAAACCTTGACGAAGCAGGTGCGCAAGCGCGGGTGGCAGGTTCGCTGCAACACCTAAAAGACATAGGAGTCATATAGTGGATACAAATCTTTGCGTCATCCGACTGGGTGAAGGGGAACGGATCGGCGACGCACTCGGAGAAGTCTTGGATACCCCAGATATGACGACGATCGGAGCCTTCGCTGTTTCAAAAGAAAACCCCACTGAACTTCACTATCACGATTTTGATGAGTATTGGTATTTCACGGAAGGTACGACGACTGTGACGCTCCGAACGGCGGATGGGCACTCTGCATCCTATCGCATCGGTCCTGGAGACCTGGTCGTCACGCCCAGAGGCGTTGAGCATGGACATACCCCGGATGATGTCGTTAAAGGGGTGCAGTGGGTGAGTGTAATTCCCCCTGATGCCCGTCGCGGACATCTGCATCGATAATGGCTGTCAGCCGTCGGCTGTCAGCACTCAGTAAAGAGGCTTTTTGTTACAAGCGCAGCGTACGTCAAAGGCGGCATTTGTTTCAAAAACGCTCTGACTTCCAATGATTTCCGATAGCGATCAAGAGGAGCGTAAACCATGGCAACACAAACATACCTGTTACCCCGGCGGCGGTTGGGACGTACAGAATTAGAGGTCACCTGCCTCGGTATGGGAGGGGCGGGCCTCGGTAGAGGTGATGTCACCGACGATGAAGCAGTCGAAGCGGTGCACCGAGCCATTGACTTAGGAATAAATTATCTCGACACCGCGCCTCTCTATGGTGAGAGCGAAAGACGGGTCGGGCTGGCACTCGCTGATGGTTGGCGTGAGAAGATTTATCTCGCCACGAAAACAGGCACACACCCGGAATGGCGCGGCGATTTTAGTGGACCGGGGACCCGTCGCAGTGTTGAGAACAGTCTACGGCTATTAGGCACGGATTATCTCGATGTCTGCTTGGTACACGACCCAGATAGCATGGATCCTGTTGTGGCGAAAGGTGGTGCGCTTGATGAACTCCAACGGATGCGTGAGGAAGGACTGATTAAGTTTATAGGACTCGGGGTTCGGCAACACGAATTCCACAAGACTGCTATTGAAACGGGTGTCGTTGATGTGATTCTCACATACTTGGACTATACGCTCCTAAGCCAAACTGCAAATGAGTGGTTGCTACCGCTTGCCTCTGAATGTGACATAGGAATTATTAACGGGAGTCCAATTGCGATGGGGTTGCTCTCTGGGATTGAACCGGATGTATCGGCTGAACGAATGCACTTAGGCACCTCTGATGCCGAAAAGGCGCATCGTCTCTGGCAGTGGGCAGCTGATAACGATTTGAGTCTATTGAATCTTGCGATTCAATTTTGTTTTCGGCAACCTCGTATTGCGATGAGTCTAACGGGTTCTAAGAATGCGATGGAAGTAGAGCAGAATTTCGCTGCCGCCACGACCCCCGTCCCTGATGACGTGTGGGAGAAACTACAGGCACTTTTGTAGAAGGAGATTTGATGCGATTCCAAGGAAAGGTTGCGTTGGTAACGGGGGGAAGCCGCGGGATTGGAAAAGCGACGGCACTGAAATTGGCAGGCGAAGGTGCAACTGTTGCTGTTCATTATTCACTTTCAACGGCTAAAGCAGAAGAAGTCTGCAGCCAGATCCGTGACCTCGGACAACACGCCATACCGGTGCAAGCGGATATTGCGGATAGAGATGCCGTGAACAAGATGGTGGCAACCGTGACAGCAGAACTCGGCGCAATTGAACTCTTAGTGAACAATGCCGGGGCTGTTGGTGATATGGTGTTTGATGAACTCACACCTGAACACTGGGACCGGATTATTGCGGTTAATCTGACGGGTCCTTTCAACGTGATTTGGGCGGTTAAACCGGGAATGATTGCGCAGGAGTTTGGACGTATCGTTAATGTTTCGTCGATTGCTGCATTGGCAGTGCGTCCGGATCAATTGCCTTATGGAGCAGCGAAAGCCGGGGTTATCTCTCTGACGAAATCGTGTTGCGGACCGCTGGCGCGCCACAATATCCGTATTAATTCGGTTGCCCCGGGTGCAATCGCTACGGATATGCTCAATGAGGTGTCACCAGAGATGAAGGAGCAGCTCCGATCAACGACCCCCCTCGGCAGGCTCGGTGAACCGGAAGAGATGGCGGATGTCATTGTGTTCCTCTTGAGTGAGGAATCGAGTTATATGACGGGTTCAACGGTGATCGCGAGTGGTGGGCGTATTTTGATTCCGTAAAGTGTGCTAACGGGCAATGAATTGCCCTACTACGAACAGGAGGCTTGAGGGAAACCTCGCCTACCATTTTTTAAGAACGCTATAGGACCAATTCAAGAACCGTATCTCCGACTTCTAAATCGAAAGCGACATAAGTTTGCTTACCTTCACGGAGAAAAGTATCTCTCTGAAAGTCGCGTTGAGAACCTACCTCGCGTAGATCCCACCCGTTGACCTGCATAAAACGGACGGGGGCATCAATGGCGAGTGTGAAATTCGCTGTCGGGAATTGGGTGGAGAGCGTTACAGCAGAACGAAGGCTGTCTATCCTTGTATCAGTTACGGCAGAGCGGAGTCTGCCTACTACTATGTCGGTGAGCTCGCGTGCCATCGCATAGTGCCCGATTTCCGAGTTCTTCATCCAAATTGTTTTTGTGCCATCTGGGTCATAAGCGTTGAGCCGTGCTTTGACGGTTTTCAGTACCTCAAACCCGCTTTTTTCGCCGTTGAAATAGAATCCGGGCCAGTGTCCGACGAGGACACACGGCAGTTCTTTTTCGAGAATCGGCGGGAGTCGTCCACCTTGCAAGTCCTCTGTGATGAACCGGTCAGCACTTCCCAAATCGTATCCTGTCCAACCCCCGAACCAATCCCCTGCACACGAAACGATACTGGCAATCGCTATCCCTTTCTCTTTTTCAGCATACCAGATTGGGACATCTGGAAGTTCATCGTGTTTGAGCCAGAGAAAATAAAACGGACGCGGGTTGTTATTGACGTGCTGTGAAGCGGTTAGCACTGCCTTCGCATACGCTGCCTCTTGACGCTTTCCGAAAGCTCCGGGACTCGTTACACCTTCACATGGAATACCGACGTTATCCAGCATTTCCATCGCCGTGATAATGTAGTCTGTCAGTCTGTTATCAACAGGCGGATCCACCCATTCGACCTGTTCCCATTCTTCGGTAAGGGTGAATGTGTCGAGATCAACGACGGCAGTGTGGGTAAGCATCTCCGGTGTCAAATCGAAGTTGGGCCAGATGATCTCCCGGTAAATTCGCAGCCATGCCTGATATTCGCGGACCGGGAAATCAGGAAATCCCTCGTCAACACGGCCAACTCCGGCAGGATATGGGATGAGGCTAAATTTGCCTTTCACACCATTTTCTGCACACCATTCTGCCCATTCCCAGGCGAAATCCGCGGGAATTGTGGGTGGCATTTTTTTTAACTCAAAAGCATCACCCTCCCAGCGGTCAGGGGACACACCGGGCTGGTGGCGTGTTTTCCAGGCGTGTCGCTGGTGGATCCAGTAATAAGTAAGATTGACTACCGGACCCGAATCGTCAACGATAAGAGAAAGTGGCGTTCTTAAAAGTGGGTTGCAGACGGTAATATTCATGTGTTTTTCTGACCTCATAAATTTTCTATGGATCGCGAAAACAGGAGACCATGAATGGTTTCTCTACTGAGAATTTTTAAGGTTCAAGTTCTTGGAGGCAGCGTCTGATGTAAGGGACATCGTCCACCCATAAGCCATCAACACCCCCTGCTTTATGTGGAGAGATCGCCCACGCCACGTCCTTCGCTGTTTTGATAAATCCAGCCTCAACAACAATGCCGTTTGCCCGAAGTTGCTTGACTTGACGTGTAACAGCACGCGTGAAGGTATTATAGAGTCCGAAGTGATTAATTCCACTCCAACCTAAGATCATACGGTCTGCCTCAATCAGCGTAGCTGCCTTGAGGAAGTTCGCCATCGGATTGATGAGGATTGCGCTCGTTTTCAATTTCGGCTCCAAACGCTTGGCATCAAGAAGTAAATGCTTTCTGATGTAAAAGGTGAGTATGCTGACGAGATGGACAACATCAAAGTGGCGTATTCGTTCCACAATGATAGGAAGTAGTTCTGGCGCGTCCACCTTTGGTTCAACAAAGCACGGCATCTGGTTTTCTCGTGTAAACCGGAGTGCATCATCAAGGTGTGCTACAGGTTCGTCGGAAGTAACCGATGTCAATTGTTGTACATCTTCCCAAGTAAGTTGGTTGAGAGGTGTCGAACATCCAGTGGCTTCCCGAATGTTGTTGCTGTTGAAGCCGATATGAATTAACACAGGTTGTTTGTCTTGGGTGAGGCAGACATCGCACTCGTATCCATCGGCACCGTCTGCCAATGCTTGTTTAAAGGAGGCAAGGGTATTTTCCGGTGCGCGGCCCATACCGCCCCGATGTGCAAGGAGTTGAAGTTTCATTACCTAATCTCTCTTATGCCACATCCGTTCAAAGTTGTCCTGTGGTGTGAACCCTAAGATGTGTTTCGCTTTGAGATTAGAAAACTGCTGATGTGGTAGATCGGCGAAGATATTGAAAATTTCACAACGCGACGGGAGTTCTTCGAGATCAATTTCCAAACCGAGCCGGAATGCCTCACCTGCGTCTCGCCAACTGACAGAAAATGGATTGAGATCCGTGCCTTCGGCTTGATCTTCATGCTCACGGAAACTCAGAAACAGGTAACAGAGGACATAGATATCGTAATGTTCGGTGAAGACTTTGCAAATTTCCTGTCCGAGTCCTTTGGTTATTGGATAGAGTCCGGTGCTTGTATGCGGTGGGACCTCGGGATTAATCTCATAATCAAAAGTGGTATAACTGTCGCCTTGAATTGTAAAGTGGGGTCCCGTGTTAATCACACGGCGAATGCCGTGTTCGACGGCGGCACGCATTGTATTATAACACCCGCGTGTGCTAACATCAAAAGCCAATTGTCGGTCGTGTCGGAGTACGGAGCAATTGAGGATTGCGTCCATTCCCTCAGCAGCATGCATGACCTGATCCAGTGAACCCACATCAATATGCATCGATTCATGTTTCGTCTCAATCTCGTTGATGTCCGTGATGCGTAAGGTGTAGTAAGGTTCTAAGGCTTTGACGACATGCGGTCCAAGATAACCGTTACCCCCTAAAATAAGCACTTTCATTGGTATACCTCCTGTCGTTGCGGCACAAATCAACGGTATGAATGCCTTATGGCATTCCCCGGGAGTGTGCCTACTACTTTTAAGATTGTGAGGGTACGAATTGCGGATTGAACTCCAGATGTGACTTGGCTTTCCCGACTGAGAAGCGAGATCCAGGGAACTCTGACTGAATGTGAAAGATTTGCCACGCTGCGGAAGAATTGAGAGCGCACTCGAAAGCCGCGACTGCATCATTCATCTCCAACCACATAGCATCAAAATCGGCAGTTGCCGCGGTCTCAGCAGTGACAAGATTGCCGAGTCGGAGACATGTCACGTTGAGTTTCCTTTCGCGTCCGAATTCTCGACATGTAAATTCACCCAAGTGTTTTGAAAGCACAAAACTATCGACAGCGGGTTGGGGTCGCCAACTCTCCGTGACCGTCCAGTCTTCGCCGTGCTGCTCAAAGAGGCGGAGCGTACTTGCGTAAATGACATGCTTTACACCTTCTGCTGATGCTGCCATGAGTAGATTATAGGTGCAGCGCGTCTGATAGTCAATTGCGTAATTGTCGGGTTGACCGGCTTCAGAGAGGCATTGGGATGGCACTTCAGCAATATGGATAATAGTGTCGATATCGCGGACGAGTTCATCGGTCGTCTCATCATGCCCAAGTTCGCTTTGCACGAAAGTCCCGACAGTATTTTCGATAGGATGTAGTTCTGTTAAGCGGAGTGTATGTTTTTCAGCCAACCTTTCAGCTAGATTGCGTGCCAGTTCAGAACCGGCAGCGGTAATTAAGATATTCATATTTTTAATTATCGACCTCCTACCTTTACAAAGCCTCTCGAATTTTTGCCGCAATGTTGCCAATCTCTGCCATATCCCCTTCGCTGGGTCGCCACGGCAACCGTAGTGGGTCCCCTTCCCATCGCGGAATGATGTGGAGATGGAAATGGAACACCGTTTGGAATCCGGCAGCTTCGTTCGACTGAACGAGGTTAAGTCCATCAGCGTTTAAAGCCGTCTTGATCGCGTTTGCGATCGGAATCGCGGCTTGCATAATTTGACTGCCGACTTCTGTGGGCATATCGAAGATGTTTCTGTAGTGCTGTTTCGGTATGACGAGGGTATGCCCAGGATTTGCGGGTGCGATATCCATGAAAGCAAAAACGTGTTCGTCTTCGTAAACTTTCACTGCCGGAATGTTACCAGCAACAATCTCACAAAAAATACAATCCATTTTGTCGTTCCTCAGATAAAATCTTAGTAGATATTTTAGCAAATCTGGCGCGGAAAAGCAATAGCAAATGGCTATTGTCGGCTTGATTTTTGATTTCGATTGTGGTAAAATGCGTAAACATGGCACAGCACACCTATACCCTTATTCACCAAGACCCATCCACTTCGGCGCGAGTTGGCAAACTTCAAACAGCGCACGGTGTTGTCAACACACCGATATTTATGCCAGTAGGGACGCGCGGGACGGTGAAGGCATGCACACCAGAAATGCTATCCAATCAGATTCAGGCAGAGATTATTCTTGCGAACACCTATCATCTTTACCTACGTCCCGGACACGAAACCGTCCATGATGCAGGGGGTTTGCATAGATTTATGGGATGGCAACGTCCCATCTTAACGGATAGTGGCGGATTTCAGGTTTTCAGCCTTGGCAGCCTTCGGACGATTACGGAAGAGGGTGTAACGTTCCGCTCTACAATAGACGGAACGGAACACTTTATCAGTCCTGAACGTTCCATTGAGATTCAAAATGCCCTCGGTGCGGACATTATCATGGCGTTTGATGAGTGTCCTGCGTTACCGAATGACTATACGTATCTTAAAAACTCAATGGAGATGACATTACGGTGGGCAGCACGGTGTAAAGCGGCACACCAAAACCCGAACCAACTGCTATTTGGAATTGTGCAGGGGGGTATGGAACGAGATTTACGTCAGGCAAGTGTGGAAGGAACGGTATCCATCGGTTTTCCGGGATACGCAATCGGGGGTTTGAGCGTTGGAGAAGAAAAGGCACTGATGTATGAGACGCTGGCATACACCGCACCGCTTCTACCAGCGGAGAAGCCGCGCTACTTGATGGGTGTTGGAACGCCTGAAGACTTGGTCTACGGTGTCCGTTGTGGGATTGACATGTTCGATTGCGTGATGCCGACCCGAAACGCCCGCAACGGATCTTTGTTTACAACAGCGGGTATCGTCCGCATCCGCAACTCGAAGTACAGCCGTGATTTTGGTCCTTTGGATCCAGAGTGTACCTGTTATACGTGCCAGAATTTCACGCAGGCGTATCTCCGGCATTTGCATGTCGAAAACGAGATTCTCGGTTCGCAACTGCATACTTTGCACAATCTACATTTTTATATCAGTTTAATGCGTGGGATTCGGCGCGCTATTTGTGATGGGAGTTTCACAGCGTTGGCAGATGGTGAACCGGATATTAGTGCGTTAGTGAAGTTGGGGCAACCCGCTTAATCCGACCTACAACTCAGCTAACCCACCAAATATTTAAACACAGAGGAGAGGTTATCATCGGGGGAGTAGAGTTGAGAGACAGTTAATTCGTTCTCAATGAGGAGTTCGGGAAGTCGGGCATAGAAAGCATCCGGTCTGGCGGTTTCGATGATAATATCGCCATCTCCGTTCTCTTGTGATTCGTTCTCTGCACCAGAGAATTCGGGGTTAGAAACCCCGTTCACATTCACAAAGGTCACGCTCAGGATATCCTCAAAAGGGAGACAGACTTGCGCCAAGCGGCGCGGTTCATCGGTGCTTAGATAGACTTTGTGCGGATGTTCGTCAATCAGTTCTCGGATATCGGAAATAGTGCCTTCAGCGAGAATTCGCCCTTGATGAATAAGCAAGATTGTCTCCGTCAACGCTTCAATCTCGTAGAGGATATGACTCGAAACGACGATGCTGATACCTTTATCAGCAAGTCCATTTAGGAGCGCGAGCACATGCCGTCTCCCATTCGGATCCAAACCGGTAAGGGGTTCATCAAGGAAAAGAAGTTCGGGTTCATGTACCAACGCCTGCGCGAGTTTGATGCGCTGCCGCATCCCCTTGCTATAGGAGCCAATCGGTCGGTCTTTTGCCTGTAGCATGTCTACCGTCTCCAGAACCTGTAGACTCCGAGATTTGACCTCGGCTTTGTCGTATCCACTCAACGTCGCAAAAAAAGCGATAAACTCAAAACCGCTCATGAATTGATACGCCAATTCTATGTCGGGGCAGTAACCTACCCGTTTCGTCAAGTCAGGATTGTTCCACACGGGTTGGTTGAGGACTTTAACCTCGCCCTGATTCGGTTTGAGTTGCCCTGTCATGAGTTTAATTAAACTCGTTTTTCCCGCCCCATTTGGACCCAATAAACCGGTTATTCCAGGGCGAATTGTCAGGGTTATATCGTTTACTCCCATGACCTCACCGTACCATTTCGATAGATTTTCCGTTTGAACGATCACTTTTTAATTTTTCCTTGCGGTATGTTCAAGTAATTTTCAAGGTTTCTTCAAGGTTCAGGATACCAGCAGTTGTCCCGATAGCAGTGACACATGCAGCACCGGTTGCAGATGCCAATTCCATCGTTGCCGTTAGGTCCCAGTCCATGAGGGTCCCGGCGAGAAATCCAGCAGCATAAGCGTCCCCTGCTCCCGTTGCATCAACAACATCCACAGGATATGCCGGTGCTAAGCGTTCCGCCTCTGGTGTAGCGGCGTAACTTCCGTTTTCACCCATTTTAATGATGACGGTGTCAATGTCGTAGTTACCGCGCAAAAATTGGGTAATTTCTCTGTAATCAGACAGTCCTGTGAGATGTTGTGCTTCAACGATACTCGGCATAAAGATGTCTATGTAAGGCAAGCACGGCTCAAGCGTCTCCATCCATCTTCCAGTGGCATCATACGCTGTGTCGAGTGAAGTGGTTATACCCAACCCCTTCGCCGTTCGGAGAACGTTTGCCATCGGTGCCCCATCAAAACGGGGCATGACGAGTGCGCCAGCGATGTGCAAAATCTTGACAGTTCTGATAAGTTCCCAATCAAGGTCTGCTTCACAAAGCTCACCGTTCGCGCCGATATAGTGATAGAAAGTCCGTTCCCCATCAGAGGCAATCGCGACAAACGTAAATGAAGTACTGACATCAATATCTTGTCGCATGCCTACTGCGTTGACGCCGTTGTCCGCGAGTCCCTGCAGGATGAGATCACCGAAAGCATCCGTACCAACTTTGCCCATTGCACCAGCAGAGATACCGAGGCGAGCGAGTGCGATAGCCGTGTTGTTGGCACAGCCTCCCGTATGGATTTCGAGCTCATCAAAGAGTGCTAATTTTCCCTTTTCGGGGAACTGATCTATCGGCCGTCCTAACACATCAACGACATAAATGCCGAGGGATAGCACATCCATGTTTCACCTCATCTCCTTGAGACAATTTTCTTTTAACGCTCGGTACCAGGGCGAAAAATTACCAAAGTATCACTATTTACATTAAAATTTTCGCCCGCTGCTATGTCAGTAAAGTTTCGAGAAGTCCACCCGATAATATAGGGTTGCGGGTTCAAACCCGTCCCCATCATCAGATATTGCAGTACACCCTCTTGTTGTAGGATTCTCGCAAACGTTTCTCGCGTGTCGTCGAGTTCCTCATCTGGCGGCATCTTTGACGTGGAATGTAGCGGGAGATGCGCTGTCGAAAGCTCGGTCTCTTGTTTCGGATTCGTACGGAGTGGAATGTCTCCTAAGTAAGTTATTTGCTTACCTGTGACGCGCCACGCGTCTTCAAGTTCAACGGGTAGTTGCTGTGTAAACGCTTCCTTGATATAAGTCGTCGGGTGCCACGGTTCTACAAAGACATCTTGCAAGTGAACACCTGAATCACGCATCAACGTTCCAATCCGTTGGGGCAGTTCAGTTTCCTGATGGCGAATAAAAGTCCCGTTTGGAAACTCAATGGTTGTTTCTGTCCGCGCTGCAGTCCTTATAGAAACAAAACTTTGTAGATGCGCACGCTGTCGTTCAGGATAGACCGACAAGACCGATAATTGGTCTGCTGTCATATTGATAGGCAAAATATTTCTCGCCACTGCAATTGTGCACACCGAAAACAGAATAAAGAGGCAGCTGCCTATCCAGTAGCTGGACGATTTTTGTTTAGACCTCCCAAAATTGAGTAAGAAACCTCCGAAAATGAGAAGGTACACCGGTAAGACCACCGCCAATAGTTTGATGAGTGGCACTTGGGTCGGCATTTTTGAGAGAAACTGTTTATAAATCCGCTCCTCATGTTGACGAGAAAGCGCATACTGATCTGCAAAGTGTCGCGGAGATTTACCCGACTCACTCAGCAAATGTTGCCAGAAGGCTTCACCTACCTTTTGCTCCGAGAATGGCAATGCATTGTAATCAAATGCAAGACAGAGAATTTGTCCATCCCCAAAGTTTCGTTTTGCAACGTAAATCTCTTCCTTTGTACCGATTAACGTTTCACATCCGTCTTTCGGTGCGAACACAATGCGTTCAAATAAAATTCCGTTGTTATCAGAAGCATGAAAACCGAGTTGCTCATACAAGGCATCAGAGAGTGCATCTGTTTTTTCTATACCTTTTAATTCAACAGGAAGAAAAGGTTCTATAAAACTGCCACGCAGTGCGTTAAAACTACCACCGCCGGACATAATAAGGGTGCCACCCCGCTGGACCCAATCAAGTAGTGCTCTTTGTTCCGCTTTAGAGACATTTCTCTCTGTCAAAAAGGTCTCACGGACAACAAGGATATCAACAGGACTATAACCGATCCAATCCCGTAGCAGTGAGGTTGAATCGGGTAGGTATTTAACATGCACCCGTGCGCCGTTGGCAACCTTTAATTGTCTTTTGTCAATAAATCGTTTTAACTTATCACCGCTCGGTGCCAATACCAACACGAGATAGTCTTTACGTGCGATAGGTGTGGGTAATAGCACTTCGTGGAACGCATTAGTGTTATAAGTATGTAAGCGTTCACTTTCTACGGGTGCTGTGGACACAAGTTCTATAACAAGTCGTGTCGCATTTTTCGGACAGTAAACATAGAAATGTTTCTGCTGTCGTCCGGTCAGGCTGAGTCTCAACGGGGTGGCGTATCGTTCAAAAGGTGTATCTGAAGTAAAATTCCGGACCTCCACCACCAGTTCTCCAGTAGATACATCGGGTTCATCCTGACTTCGGACTGTAACAGTCAAGGGTACCCATGTCCCTGTTTTGTAGCCATCGCTGAATCCGAAGGTTGCATTCTCAACTTCCACGGCACCGAAGGCAACAGACACTGAAAAAAGCGAAAGGTAAAGCAGTATTCTCATTTTACCTACTCCAACGGAACCGAGGTTAGAAATTGCTTCTATTAGGTTGCCCCAACAAGACGCGCCGGATTGTTAACCAGCCTTGTTTTCACTGCCCCTACAAAAGGATGCGTGCTAAAAACGCCGTTTCCTAACATGATCATTGATGCAACACCACCTTCCGCCTCAATCTGCGCGATTACGTCAATGACCCGCGCGTCGCTAAGCAATCCACTCTCTACCGAAAACTGCTTTGAGACAGCAAAGCAAGCGTTAAAGAGTTCGGTATCCGGTTTGGCGTGTGTAAGCGTTCTCAAAGTATCTAAAGCCACATCAGCGGCACGATTAATACGAAGGGTCTGCTCCGGGTTTCCGAGGACTTTGCTTGTCTGAATCGGTCCGAAGTAACGATAATAGATAGGTTGTTCTGCAATCGGTAACCTATCAGCGACCAAAGGCGCGCCTTCCTGCAATTTGACAAGGCAGCCGCCGTGATATTGTGAGCATACATCTCCGAGTCCAGTGCGATTTTCTACTTCTGCGACATGTGCTACCATCGCAAGTGATTCTGTATCTTTGCGTAGATGTAAGAGTTCATTAAGGGCGTAGGCTGTTGCGAGTGCAGCAGCGCCGCTAAGCCCGAAACCACAGCCGAGTGGTAACGGGGAAGTCAGGTCTACCCTTATGCCTGTAACTCCAGTGTTTTGAACCAACCGCTCAACAACCGCAAGAACCGTAGGAAAATTAATACTTTCTCCGTTAAATAGCACCTCTGTTTCCTGACAGTCAGAGACGGTAACTTCTACACCTTCTGTAACCGTAAATCCCATACCAAGTGAGTGCATACGGGTCGCGTCGGAATGCGGAATAATCTTGAAGACACAAGAGATGTTGCCTGGGGCAAATGCTCTCGCCATTTCGCTCCTTTCCTATGGCTATCAGCGGAAGTTTTTCGCACCTCCAGCAAATGCTTCTATACATTGCGTTGCGGCGGGGCATACCTTGGATGGAATGCGCCCTCACCACATTGCCCTTCTTCAATTTTTGCGGCTTGTCCACCCCCGGTAACGGAGCATCTCGCGCCGTCTAATTCCGGCAGCACGTAACGTTGGAACCATGCCCCCATCTGTTGTCGCATATCATCTATTCGGGCAGTCTGAGATTTTTCATCTATCAGGTTTTTCCGTTCATCGGGGTCGTTCACCAAATCGTAGAGTTCATGCGGTCCATACGGATATCTATGGACATATTTCCACTCTTGCGTCCGAATCATACGGACAGGTCCGTATTCATCGAAGACGACAATTTCATCTTTAGCATCGTTCGTTTCGCCAGAAAGCGCGGGGACGAAACTCCTGCCGGGGGACATATCGTCATTCGGATCGGGTAGACCGAGGTAATCAAGGAGTGTCGGCATGAAATCGTATTGGCTGACCATCGCTTCACTGACGCGCCCCTCTGGAATCCTGCCGGGTTGACTTATAATGAAGGGCACCTTAACAGAATTTTCATACATATTCAGCGGGAACGTCCCGTTGCCTTTATGCCAAAATCCGTGATGTCCGCAGGAGTAGCCGTTGTCGCTACTGAAAACAACGAGTGTATTTTCACGGATGCCGAGTTCGGTAAGCCTATCAAGAATCCGTCCAACGTTTAAATCGAGTGCTGTTATCGCTGCGAAATAGCCTTTCAACGATTCACGGTTGCCCATGTGAACAGCGGCGCCCTGTACCGCCCACGGGTGCAACGCCTCCTGTGGACAGGTTTTGAAGGGGCAATCGTCATAGGAGTCAACGATGTCTTGAGGGTGCCCTGTGAACGGCGTATGCGGTGCGTTGTAGTTGACGCTGAGATAGAAGGGTCCGTCTTTGTTCGCCGAGATAAAGTTTAACGCGTCATCGGTGATGACATCGGTGAGGTAGCCGGGTTGCATTTCGACCTGCCCGTCCCGTATCATGTCCGCGTCATTGTATTTGCTTCCACCAGTGAGTAAAGCGAACCAATGGCTGAATCCGTGTTGGGGTGTTAGACTGTCGCCGAGATGCCATTTGCCACTCAATCCGACTGTGTAGTCATTTTCTGCGAGTATGTCTGTATAGCAGGTGAGTCCGTCTAAATATTGGGCAGGATCAGGAGGCATGTTGCCGTCGCGAATCCAGTCGTGGACACCGTGTGCAGAAGGGATACGTCCTGTCATAAGACTGGCGCGTGCGGGTGAGCAGACGGGACTTGTGCAAAAGAAATTCGGGAAGCGTGTGCCTTCTGAAGCCAATTGGTCGAGATAAGGTGTGCGTACCTCGTCGTTACCGCAGCATCCGGCTGCCCAGGGGCCTTGGTCGTCTGTTAAAACAAAGATGACATTTGGTTTGTTGCTCATATTGAATTCTCCGTTTCATTAGTAGAGTTGGTGCGATAGTTTGTATTTTCTCCGTTACGATTGCTCACTGATTAGATAGTTTGTTCTCCGTAATTCGTCAAGGAGACGAACGATGTCGCGGTAGCATTTGTCGAATGAATTTGCTTGACGCGCCTGTTCTATATCAAAAAGTGCTGTGAGGGCGGGTTGATCACTCGTTTCACTATACGTTTTGTTTCTTTCCATTCGCTGACTTAGCCACCGTTTGGCATCCCTAATTGTCTCCGGATCGTTCGGTGGGTGAATATCATCTCCTAACCCTCTTTGCCCACGAATAGATTCAGCTGCTGCAAGAAACCATGCCTCAAACTCGTGTTTGGCGAGGACAACGGCAATCGGCAAATCGCTACGAGTTTGTGATGCTCGGTGAAGCAGTGCAGGTCCCAGTTCTGCTGGACAGTCATCGTCACTATCGAGAATGATAAATATAGCACCTTGCCCACCAATCTGCCGAGCTACGAATTCAACCGCTCTTTCAAGTTCGTTTTCTTTAATAACCTTATTCCGGGGACGGCGAATAGGTGGTGGCACAACAATCGGCAATTCTGGATAAAGATCCGCAGCGATACGGCGAATCAGAAGGGGTACAGCTGCTATCTCGCTTTCCCCTTCGACAATGCAACCGATTTTGACTGTCATTCGTGCTTTCCTCTACTCTTCGCTTTACCAGACTTCAGCTCATCAAAATCAGGCAGAGACTGTTGTTTCTCCTTTGCAGTAGAAAGAGCAGCCGGATCCGGTTGCAATTGATTACTGCGTAAAAGTTCCCCGATTGTAAACAGTTTATCGCGAACCACGGATCTACTTACCTCGTCCACTGGGGCGATTACCGTATTTCCATCACCCGCTTCGACCGCGAGAATTGAATCTACATCCAAGTGTTTATCCTCAAGGAGGTCGGGACTGTGACTGGTGACAATAACCTGCGTCCTATGGGCAGCATCTCGAAGGCCGTCAAGCAGCACCGCTACCGCTCCTGGATGAAGCGCGATTTCTGGTTCTTCTATTCCGACAAGCGTTACAGGTCTTTCTACTGCTTGATTCCCCTGAAATAGTGCCACCAAAATCCCTAAGGCTCGGAGGGTACCATCAGACATATTATTTGCGTAGAATCGCCCTTGGTATCTGTCCCCTGTGACTTTTTGTCTAAATGCTAATGCTAGCTTGGAACCAAACGTTTTGACATCCACCTCACGAAGATCAGGAGCAACTAATTCCAGATATTCCTCAATGTCTTGTTTCGCAATGGGTGAAAGTTGGGCAAGAACACTGGTAAGGTTACTGCCATCACGAAGCAGCATATCTCCAGAATGCGGGTCTTGGAGGTCTCGAATTTTATCAGGATTAAGATTGTAAAATCCCATCCGAGAAAATGCATCGTAGACAGGACGAAATTCGGGCAATCCAGAAGCATTCACCAGATAGAGTCGGTCTGTTGCAGCAGCTGGTGCCACCTTCATACTTGCGTCTATCACAACGCCATTATCAATACGGAAGTATTCCTCTGGGGTCTGACCTCGCTCATTTTGAACGCTACACTCTTCCGTCCGAACCTCATAACCTCCCGGTGAACGCTTTCTAATTTGGAAAGCATAATGGCCCGTAACACCCCCAGGCAGAGAAAACTCAAGACGAATACTGAAATGATTCGGGTGACCACGAGAGCGACGGAGAACATCGTTAATACCCCCTCGGGCGCGTATGGCGTGATCAAGCGATGTATTCAAGGCATCGGCAACGAATCGGAGTGCATCAAGAAAATTGCTCTTCCCCGAACCGTTGCGCCCGACAAGAAACGTCAGAGGTCCCAATCGCACATCACACGCAGCAATGCTCTTATAGTTCTTGAGAACAACTCTTGTAATAAAGGTTGAATCTTTCATGATAATATCCAAACTTGCTACGCTACTGGGAACGCCTCACCGATGAGCGGTTCGCCATCCGCAACCTCGATTGTCGGAACGAGGACGTGATTGGGTGACTGTGCATTATTATAGCAGACATCTTGCGCCATGAAAATCATAACGAACGCTCGGCGTTGATGCTCCGTGACATTTGGAGGTGTGCCGTGCCAGTTGAGGCAGTGATGGAACATACATTCGCCTGCCTTCAATTCTACAGGAACACCGTGACCAATGTCCAACTGCTGTCTTTCCGTCCACTGATTCGGCGGTGGTTCGCGTCCTTCTTCACGTGCTTTCGCCGCTGCTGCGTCCGATGCCGCCCTCGCTGCGACCGAGAAGCGTTCGTCCTTGTGGCTCTTCGGCATAACGTGCATACACCCGCTCTCGACGGTCGCATCGTCCAAGGCAAGCCAGCAGCTGACGATGTTCGGTGGACTCAGGGGCCAGAAGAAAAAATCGTGATGGAATCCGAAATGTCCGTTGTCGTGGGGTGGCTTGGAGATAACCTGATCGTGCCAGAGACGGACTTCGGGTGTATTCAGCAGTCCGCGGGCTGTGCCTGCGATGAGCGGATGGTGAATGGCAGCCTCATAGCGTGGCTCTCGCTTCCACATGTTCACGTATTGGTGGATTGCGCGTGGGTGACCACTCTGTCGATCCAGTTGATTGTCATGCCGATCATGTCCGTATTTGAACTCTGGCGACGACTCGTCGCCTTCAGTAAGTTCCAATTCAATGATAGCGTCTAATCCGTCACGCATGGCTTCAACACCATCGCTATCCAAAACTTTTCCAAACTTGAGATACCCATTTTCCTGAAAAAAATCAATCTGTTCTTGTGTTACCATTGTGTTTCTCCGCGTGTATTTGATGTGCATTATATCATTTATGAAGGTGAACCCTGACTGCACAAACTAAAGTTTGTGCTACAATTCGTCCTTTGCTTATCAATCTGTTTTTGTGTTGCCATTGTGTTTCTCCGTGTGTATTTGATGTGCATTATATCACTTCTGAAATTATATCTCGTGTTTATACTACATTTATGAAGGTGAACCCTGACTGCACAAACTAAAGTTTGTGCTACAATTCGTCCTTTGCTTAGATACAGAGCGTTGATGATTGTAGTGCTTCATCAAGTGCCTCACGAAATTCATTTTGATTTTTATCCTGATAAAACGGCAAACCGATAATGCGATAACTTCTATCCTCTATTATGAGTTCAGTTTTGCGTTCGGTATCAATCTCTTTCAGAAAGGTTTCTTTCCACCGATCAAAGTCTTCAATATGCTCACCTTTAGGCTCAATAAAGAGTTGGTAACTCAGTGTTTCACCGTTCTCTTTGCCCAAAAAGAGGACAAAGTCGGGTTGGAAAGCTTGACCGTCAAAGAAGTTATAGATAGAAAAATGCTTCTCGTTACGAATGAGATAAACGCCATTGTAGGTTTTCTGCAAGTCCTCAAGGTGTGTCTGTAGAAATTGCACAAACGCCTTTTCCTCGCTGGTGCCGTAGAGGCCATTAAAAGCAAACCACTCTTCGGCTTTCGCTATACGTTCAGCATCGTGATTTTCATCAGCACGCGGATTATTCGCACTGAATTTCAGAATTTTGTCCATGAAAATCGTGCGGATTTGTTCTTTATAAAAGTGTTTCGTGCCTTCATATTCGGTAATCTGCCTGCGAAGTTCGGCTTCAATTTTTTCTAAAAGATCACAACACGCCCTGAGTTTTTCTGAAGCTTCGTCCTGCCATTCAGAGAAACTGCCTTTGAAAGTGATTTTCAAACCACCCAGAAAGTTATCCGAAGTTCTAAATTCTTTCATTGATTTCAATTGCGGAAAATACCGTTTGAGGGATGCAAACTGAAAAAACGGGTTACGCGCAATGGCTGTTTGGACGATATTCTGTTCGATATCCGTTAGCGGTATGTCCTGACTGTTTGCGTTCCGAGTGATGTAGGTTGTATTTTTCTCTATCATATTCGTCACGCCTCCAGTCCCTTCGTAGACAGTATGCTCATGCCATTTCTTTTTTACACTGAGAGATGCCAAATCCGCAAAAGATTTAACATGTTTATAATCTCTCAATGCCTGTTTATTTACCCATATTACACCGTATTTGTATAAATCGGTTTCTTTGAATTCTTTTTTCAAAGTTAACTTGCGAGTCACAGTCTGTTCGTCCATGAGACCTTGCTGAACCAATGCTTTCTTGATCTCAGTGATGTAGGGCAAATCGTTAATGCTGTGGTAATGAAATTCTTCCAAGATGCGGAGTTCATGCTCGAGGTCTTCGTCAAATTTGCGTATATATTTATCCTCGTGTTCCGGGGGCAAGCTAAAAGGATAATAGCGAGCACCGCGCCCAATAAGTTGCGCTTCGGCGATGGTCGCTTTTCCAATTTTGTTATGACCTGTACTGCCGGTATCATAACAGCGTACGATGTCAAACAGGTTTAGCACATCCCACCCTTCACTAAGCATCTGCACGGCAAAAATAGCACGTATAGGGTTATTTTTTTCTTCAAGTCTGTTTACCTCCACCTGATACTTCTCTCTT
The DNA here is from genome assembly GCA_028820845.1 of Candidatus Poribacteria bacterium. Taxonomy (NCBI): domain Bacteria; phylum Candidatus Poribacteria; species Candidatus Poribacteria bacterium. The sequence goes on along the minus strand of JAPPII010000022.1, from coordinate 67,903 downwards.
TCGACTTTGGAGTTAACGGCGAGACAGTATTTTTTTTGAAAATATTCTTTTAGATCACGTGTTAGCCGCTCGGAACGGATGTTATGGTTATCAAAAAAGTGAAATGCCTGTTTAATAATCGGAACTTCAGATCTCCGAATTCTGTCAATATCGTTTCTGGTGAGACTATCAATAAGTTTATGGAAGTCTGCTTTGTTCTTTTCGGAGTCCGGGATTGTTTTTCCTTTGAAGAGAATTACAGGTTTCAGTTGAATTTTGTATTTTGTTGCAACTGACTGTTTGTAATGATTGAGAAGGATTGCCTGTAAAATACGGTCCTCCAGACTGAAATCGGATCTCACGATTTCAATATCTTTTGAGTATTTGTCATTGCGAAATTTTACCAGATCATAGCGGTAGATGACCTTATTCCGATACTTCTCTGCTATTGCAGGTGTTTTGTCATCAAAAGTGGCGGTAAATTCCAGCAACAAGTTATCATCGTTAGCGTTAAATATGTTTTCAACGGTGTTCTCCCATGTTGGTTTTGCGTTTGTTTGATTACCTGTTAGATCAAGCTCCAACTGTGCTCTGGTAGAAACGTTCATGTGGTGTGCTTCATCAGATAAGAGTACAATTTTCTTTTTCTTGAAATCGTCAAAAGTTAAGGCGTTCTCTTTTTCGTTCATCAAATCGCTGTGTAGTTTCTGAATTGTCGTGAATCGGATGTTGATGTCGTTCTCGTTGACCCCTTCAAAATTTTCCACTTCCGTTACCTTAACCTGGTCGTTTTTGAGATAGATATTTTTGTTGAAAAGGTATTTTGAAGATATTGGGTTGAGGAAGTTGTCTTTTGTTTTTTCAATGATATTATCGGCGTTGACGAAAAAGAGGAAGTTCCGGTATCCGTGCTCATAGAGATAGAGAATCAACCCGGCCATGATAAGCGTTTTACCGCTGCCTGTTGCCATGTTGAACAGGAATTGTAAAGGATTTTTCTTGCCCGGGAAATCCCTATTTAAGCAGTGAATGAACCTTGCAAACGCCTCTACTTGATAGGGACGAAGTTCAAACTTAGGATGTAGATTTTGCGTAATGCTATCGGGCATCTCTTTGTCTAAAACGCCAAACTCGGACAGTGTATCAAGTTGTTGATAAAGAAATTGTTCAGACATTATGGTATCCTTTGTCCGATAAAATCATCGTAAATACAAACTCACACAAACTAAAATTTGTGATACAAATTTTGCTAAGATGAAGAGTTTGATCGGTAGTAGCTCCATTGCCATTCCTTCCACTCTCCTACTAAACCGACTTTTACAGGATTATTGAGAATATAGGTTATAATCCGTTGCCATTCATCTGGATTGCGGACAGCATGATCGTAACTTTCGTGGTGCCAGAATGTTCCGTGTCGATTTAAGACCTGATTGGCTCTCCTTGCCGTATAACCTTTGAGCGATTGCATAATAGAAGAAAGTGTATTGTAGCACGAACTTTTAGTTTGTGCATCATGATCATTAGTGAGCACACTCTCAGTTTGCCTCACACCTGAAACTTGTATTGGAAGTGGTGTAAACACAATATGGACGTGATTTGCCATGATACAGTAAGCGTCCAAATGATATAGCCTTCCATCTAAGTAGTGCATACGCTCCGCCACTTCTTTAGCAATCCGAGCATCTTTGAGCCAGACAGGTCCATTTTGTGCAATATCCAACATTTTTTCAAACTTACGGAACCATTCACGTTTTCGTTCAAATATCGTCTGCTCAACAGCAGTAAGACACTCACTATTTTGCAACTCAAGGCGGCGTAATTTTTCTGATTCAAGTTGATCTTGCTCTGCTTTCCATCGCTGAAAGACAACCTGTGGTATAGAGCCTGCTAGGCGGAACGTGACAAAAAAAGTTGCACCGGGTGGTTGTATGTGTGGTAAGTTGCGACGATAGAACGATTTGTAGTCGAATTGATTCATCTGTCGATCCTTGTTCATAAGATATTCGGTCCTTGTAGCACAAACTTTAGTTTGTGCATCATTATCCTTAGCACGCAAACTAAAAGTTTGCGGTACAAAGATTTTTACCGGGTCAACATTTATTCGCCGAGTATCAAAGTGTTCCAATCAGGGAATTTCCCATCTTCCAGAATTTTCATTATTGAGTCCCGACATAGGTCTTGCCCTTTTTCTGTAAACTCTGCAATCTCTTGCCATGTAAAAGGTGTTTTCTTTGTTTTATTGGGTAATTTTCCTGTGTGAACAACCTTTGAACGCCACTCGTATATTTTACTAAAGTCTTTCATTAATTCTTCCCGATGTGTTTTATCTATTCCCAGGGACCATGCAGCACGAATACTTAATTTAAAAGTGAATTCGCCCAGAGAAGTATCTGATAAGTAGAGGGATTCAAAAGCTATTGCTAAATCAATTATTTTATCTTCCGGAGCTTAGGATGTCTTGGATTTTATCCATCTAGCAATAGGTATTTGCAATTTTCCGACAACGTTTGAGTTTGGATTGATCAATTTTTCATACAGACGTTTGGATTCATCTATTTCAGCCTTTTCTATCGTCATGGAATTTGCAGACGATAGACGTGTGAACGAAGTAGATAAGCGATCATGATTGATATTAAAAAGTTCATCTTCTGCCATATAACTCCAAGCCGTATCAATCTGAACTGCCGAATTGCAAGCCAAAGACAGTGCCTGACAGAATTTTTCATGGAAATCGGTCTCGTTAAAATTTGAAAATTCTCTACTTTTCACCTCAAACCGAAATCGAGCTTTTTGCATATCCCATTTATCTTCCCAGTTGGTCCCTGTTGTTGCCGGTAAGAAAGGGTTATGAAATATTGGGAATACAGAATAGTCAATAACAAGCAGTGTTTTTTTATAGAAATCTCGATTAGGATTGGGAAGTCCTCCCCAACAACGTGGAAGGTCCCTTGTCGAATTTGAAAGCGGAATAAGGCGAACTCCATCAAAAACTGGAATCTCTGCCGCTGAAGTTATTCCTGTAAGTAATACTACGGATTGAAAAGAACTGCCTATCTTCTTGGTGCATTTTTCAAAGTCAGATGCTGCTCTTTCAATTCCGCGAAAAATGGCAATTTTCAAAAGTTGCTGTAAAAAACTATTTAGAGAGTCACCGTCCGTTTGATTCCTTTTGTGTCCAGTCCTTCCCATATCATGACTGAATACAAAAATGGACGCGGAGAGGATTTTGTCTTCATGGATAAACGCATCTAATTCCACCTTTATGAATTCAAGAAACTTTGCTCTTATCTCTCCGCTAATGTCAACTGTAAAATGCTGTACAATCCATAGCGAATTTTCTGAATAGGATGACCAGGCTCGTTGTAAATGCCGTTTATACTTATCGAGAGTTATAGATAATCCATCGAATCCGCCATAAGATCGTAATTCCAAATTTTCCATTGCTTCATTTAGCAATTGCCTGAGTTCCTGCTTTCTTTCTTCAGTCATTTCATTATTTTCCTTCAATTCGCTATTTAGTTTGAATCTCCATAAAACGCCTTATTCAACGCCTTATCTGCCTCATTCACATCAAACGTCTCATCCGCTATTTCAGAGAAATGCACATACAATTGGTTCTTATCCAGCAGCTCCGCTAACAGTTGTTTCTGCTTTTCCAGGTCATCAATAGCAATAAAGTGTTCCTCTGCTTCCTCCGGTTTGTGAGGTTTGACATACCAATTCAGGACAGAATTTTTTGATATATCGTGCCATATATCTAAGAGTTCTTTGCTGGATTGTACGGACTGGATTCGCTCCATGAAAACTTCGTTGTAAGGCATTAGTTCGCATGAAAGAAAATTTTCGCTCAGCATACCTTGTTGTGCGATCACTTTCTCAAGCCGTTCCTTGCAAACTGTTATATGTTCTTCCAACTGCTCTACAAGAATAAATTGGCGGTTGCTTCCCTCAAGTTTATTAAGTTCTAAAACGGCATGTCCTGTTGTCCCTGAACCAGCGAAGAAATCAAGTACAATGTCTCCAGGATCCGTTGTGACTTTCACAATATCCACGATTGCATGCAACGATTTTGGGTATGAAAAAGATTTCTTTCCAAGAATATTTTCCAAAAGTTTTGTGCCATGTTGTGTTGCGTTATATTTTTTGTCGGTCCAAGCGGTTTTTGGACGCTCTCCTTCATAATCAATTATTCGCCGCTTAAAAAAGATTTGAATGTGCCCATCTTTATGCTTTTTAGCTACCACTTCGTTATTATCTATCTTTTCTTGTAAAGTTGAAGGTGAATTTGACCAAACCCATTCTATGCCGTTTTCTTTTGGAAGAACTTCATGATAGTTTCCCTCTTTTGTCAAAGAAATTTGCTTTAAGTCTTTGGAAACATAAATCGGATAAAATTGTTTGGGTCTATCTTCTCTGCGTGCGTTCCTCGTTTCACCCTTTCGCATCAAATTTTCTAGCTTGTATTTTGAAATTTCATCAGCAAGATTGTAAGTTTTTTCTGTTTTTTCGGACATCTCAAAGAAGTTTATCTTTGCAAGTTCTCTATTCTTAGCATAAATCACCATGAATTCGTTAGTCGTCGCGAAAAAATTGTTATTCGTCTTACCTGCCGGATGATGAACGATCGTCAGAACCGAAATGCGGTTTTCTCTTCCAAAAATCTCGTCTGCTAAAGTTCCCAAGTATAAGAGTTCATAGTTATCAATAGAAATTGCAATAAACCCATCATCCGTCAAGAATTGCTTTGCTACATCTAACCTGTTTTTCATGAAGGTGAGCCAACTGGAATGATTGAAAGTGTTGTTATAGGTAAAAATATTTGCTTCTCCACCTGTATTATACGGAGGATCAATATAGATCAATTTGACCTTGCCGCGGAGCTGCTCTTTGAGGCAATGGAGGGTGATGAGATTATTACCTTTGATGATAAGGTTCTCGCGGAGGGTACCATTTTCATCGCGTTTTATGTTTTTTTCTTCCTTTTCACCGTTAGCAGTGTGGCGTTTCCAGTTGGTGAGGACTTTTGGATCAAACATGCGGTTAATTTCGTCGGGTGCAAGGATTTCGTTGAAGAAAATCTCTTTGCGTTTTTCTTCTTCCCGCGTTTGGCCACCCTCCAAGACACAATCCTTGTAGGGCCAAACAAGTGCAACTTCGCCGCGTTCAGAGAGAAATTTCCCATCAATGTTCAAACCGATTTTGTTGCGAAACTGCGTATAAGAGTCGGCAAAGAAGTTTTTGTCAGTGATATAATCAACGAAGATATTATAATTGAAAATCCAACGTCCCTCGATTGCTGTGAAGAATTTGGCTTCAATCTCCTTATCGGTGAGAAGAAGCGTGATGAGTTCGGGATCGAGTTTCCAAGCGTGGTCTCTGACGTTTGCGCGGTGTAACACACCGGCTTCGTCCACAAAGTTGGGATTGGATTCAAGGAGTGTAATCAGTTTTTTGTCAAAATTTTCTTTTGACATAGGGACGTGTCCTTTCTTTGTCAAGATGCACTCAGACTGCACAAACTAAAGTTTGTGCTACGATCTCACAAACTTCCGATAGAATGTCCGCAGCGTGTTGTAAATAAAACGGATCAACTGCCGTATCAAGTACCACAAAAAGATCACTAAACAAAATGTAAGATATAAGATAGAGATATATACTATTCCGACACAAAGAATTTTGAGGGCGACTATGAAAAAATATAGTAGTGTGCTTTTTTCTATTGATTCAAGGGACACAGTGAAGACAAGGATAAACCCAAAACAGGCGACTATTAGTAAGAACAGGATTAAGAAAAATTTATCACCGGAAAAGGATTCCTTTTTTTCCACTTTATGCTGCCCTCTTTAAATCGATATCTAAATCGGAAACTGGTGATTGCCAGCGGTTAGCCCACCGTCAATAACAAAGACGGCTCCTGTTGCAAAATCGGCTTCATCGGAGGCGAGGAAGAGCGCAGCGTTGGCGATGTCAATGGGTTGCCCAACTCTCCCTAACGGATACCACGGCGTGATTTCGTCTAAGATTTGCGGGTTGCGTTCAATCATCGGCTCCCACACTTCGGTCTGAATTGTCCCGGGACAGATACAGTTGATACGGATGTTGTCTGGACCGTGCGCGACTGCCATAGAGCGGGTTAGTGCGATAACGCCGCCTTTCGCAGCAGAATAGGCGTGAATTGCCTGTAAACCGATAAGTCCGTTGACTGAGGCGATGTTGACAATGCTACCCTCTCCACCTTTTTGCATGACAGGAATGACGGCGTTGGAACAGTGGCTGGTGCCTCGGAGGGCGACTGCCAAATTTGCTTCCCAGTTGTTGTTGAGGACATCGGCTGTGGAACAGATGGCGTTGTTCACAAGGATGTCAACTGCACTGTAAGCATCAAGAGTCTCAGCAACGAGTCTTTCTGCATGAGTAGCATCAGAGACATCGGCGTTGATAAATAGTGCCTCGCCGCCTGCATCGGTTATGGTAGAAACGGTTGACGCTCCAGTGGCATCGTTTATATCATTAACGACGACTTTGGCTCCTTCTTCAGCAAACCGAAGGGCGACTGCTCTGCCGATACCGCGCCCAGCTCCTGTGACAATGGCAATTTTGTTATTCAATCGCATAAGGAGGCATCTCATCTATCTATCGGATACTCTGAATTAACTGGATATTACGGCGGAGTACTTCGTTAACGAGTTCTCCAACGTCCTTTCCTTTAGCATCGGCGAGATGACGCATAAACTCATCAACATCTTTTTCTAAATAGATAGGAAGTTGGAAAACGGCATCTGCTCTATAGAACTTACCGCGTTCACCTTTTGAAAAATCGTATTCTGCTTTCATTGGTTAAATTCCTCATATTGTTTGGTTTCTGTTTTGCTTTTCTTTCTCAACATCCCATTCAAAACTATATCGCAACTTTGACTCCTAGGCTAAACTCTAATGCTGCAGCGTTTGTGAGATGAAAAGCTTAGTGCGTTCGTGCTGTGGGTTATCAAAGAAATCTGCGGGTGCTGCCTCTTCAACGATTAATCCCTCATCGAAAAAGAGGACGCGGTCAGCGACTTCACGGGCAAAACCCATCTCATGGGTAACAACAAGCATCGTCATACCAGAGTGCGCTAACTCACGCATCACATCAAGGACTTCCGTAATCATTTCTGGGTCAAGTGCACTCGTCGGTTCGTCAAATAGCATAATCTTGGGTTCCATGGCTAAGGCTCTTGCGATTGCGACGCGCTGTTGTTGTCCACCCGAAATTTCTGCGGGGTACTTGTCCGCTTGGTCTGCAATATCCACACGTTCTAAGAGTGCCAAAGCTTGCGATTCTGCTTCGCTTTTCGGTATCTTTCTGACTCGGATGGGACCTAATGTTATATTCTGCAGATTTGTCAGGTGCGGAAACAGGTTGAATTGCTGAAAGACCATTCCGACTTCCCGGCGGATGAGATCGATATTCCGGAGGTCATTGGTGAGTTCAATTCCATCAACGACAATTTTGCCGCGTTGATGTTCCTCAAGTCGGTTCAGCGTCCTGATGAACGTGGACTTCCCTGAACCGGAGGGACCACAGATCACGGCTCGCTCGCCTTTTTGGAACGAGGTCGTAACGCCTTTGAGGACATGGAAATCGTCAAACCATTTGTGTACATCCTCGCATACAATAATAGGGTCGTTTGTTGCGTTTTCAAGAGTAGCCATTTTTTTTAATCCGTTGTGATATCGGGGTTCAAACCCCGCTTACAGTGTATTGCAGAAAATCGGGCGGGGCAACCCCGCCCCTACTACAAGTTTTTTCCAACACCGAGTGCTTCTTCAACTTTTTGGCTGACATACGACATTGAATAACTAAAAACAAAATAGATGACGGCAACGAAGATATATACCTCGGCTTGCAATCCGAGCCAATCTGGGTTTGCGATAACGCTTTTCGCAATGCCCAAGAGATCGAGTAACCCGACGATGGTAACGAGCGATGTATCCTTGAAGAGTGCTATGAATTGCCCAACAATCGCGGGTATCACAGAACGAAGTGCTTGTGGCAAAACGATAAACAGCATCGTCAGCGGATAGTTGAGTCCAACTGCTTGTGCGGCTTCATATTGTCCCCTCGGAATCGCTTGAAGTCCGCCCCGGACGTTCTCCGCCATGTAAGCCGCAGAGAAAAGTGTTATCCCAAGCATCGCTCGCAGGACTTTATCAAGGCGGATATTGTCAGGCATAAAAATCGGGATCACGACCTGCGCCATAAACAAGATTGTGATTAAGGGTACGCCACGGACTATCTCAATATAGGCGGTTGAAACCCATTTGACAACGGGTAAAGAGCTCCGTCTTCCGAGTGCAAGTAGGACACCGAGCGGAAAACAGAAACAGATACCGACAGCAGCGAGAATCAGCGTCAGCAGCAGTCCACCCCAATTTGTTGTGAGGACAACATTCTCGCCGAAACCGTGTAGCATTATGAGGGTCCACGGAAAAGAGAATAACCATCCAATGAGGACCCAGCGGCGGATTTTTGGAAATAAGCTTTGACTACGGCTCCCAAGAAATAGAAAGACTGCGAGCAGGACGACCGCGCCGAGTATCCATCCACGCGTCGCCCAACCAAAGGTTGGTATACCCATCGATAGAAGTGCGATTATGACCCCAACGCCTCCGATGCCGACAGCAAACCTGAGTGTTAATCCGCCCCAAATTCCGCCGCTTAACCCTGCTAAGGCACACACCGTATAAAGGACAATCCAAACGCGCCAGACTTGGGCTATAGGATAGGCACCGATCGCAAAAAGTTGCAGATTCGCCGGAATAACGCCCCATTTTGCGTCCGTGAATGCCCACACCAAAATGCCCTTCAAAAGGAGGTATACACAACCCAGAGCGACAAGGGTTAAGAGCGTGTTGTACCATGTGCTAAAGAGATTTTCTTTTAGCCACGCCGAAACACCTATTGTACGCTTGGGAGGTCTAATTTCTTCCATAAGTTCTACTTCAGTCTCTATAGACATTATCCAGTACGGTTAGATTAAATAAATATTTCGGTAGTGTCCGGTGCGGTTAGAATGCACGTCGCATGAATCAGAATCAGAATCAACGGTATGAATGCCGCATGGCATTCCCCGGGTATTCATGCCTTATGGGCATTCACCGGGTATGAAGCCCGTGTGGGCTTCAGAATCAACGGTATTCATGCCGTGTGGCATGAACCGGGGGCGGGTACGCCGCAAAACCGCACCTACCGAGAGAGGGCATATTTAGGTTTTCAATTATCGTCTAACACGGTTAATCCAGCGATTGTACCAATTCATAGCCGCCGATGTCGTCAAGCTCATAATCAAATAACTTACCATAATCATCGCAAACACAGGTATGGATTGCCCTGTTTGGAGCATCATCGTGTTCCCAATGCTGAAGACATCTGGAAAACCGATAGCAATCGCTAAACTCGAGTTTTTGGTGAGGTTGAGATACTGACTTGTGAGGGGCGGCACGATAATCGGGACAGCTTGCGGTAGAACAACTAACTGCAGGGTTTGTGCTTCACTTAGTCCGACGGCTTTCGCAGCCTCGCGTTGCCCTTTCACGACGGCTTGTATGCCACTTCTCACCACTTCAGCGATGAACGCCCCCGTATAAACAGAAAGCCCGATTAAAAGTGCGGAGAATTCAGGGGATAAACTGATGCCACCAACGAAGTTAAAACCTCTCAAAACAGGCGGGTCGAGTCTGAACGGCTTTTCTGGTGTCAGAAGCCATCCGAGTAATGCGATGATTAGGAAAGCAGGTAGTGCCCACTTGGCACGAAACCCAGGAAGTTCAAGTTGGCGAAGTTGTCTCGCACGTAGTACATAGAGAATTGCAGCTACGATAAGACCTGCAAGCAGATAGACACTCCATACCTTGAAACCCGAAGTCGGTTCAGGTGAAGGGAGGTAGACCCCGCGCTGGTTAATGAAAACATCTCCAAAGAGTGAAATACTGTCTCGAACTCTCGGCAGTTGAAGGATGACGGCAGTGTACCAGAACAGTATCTGGAGTAGCAGCGGAACGTTTCGGAAACATTCGACGTAGACAGCAGCGACAGTTCGGATGAGCCAATTGCTCGAAAGGCGAGCGATACCAACAATGAGTCCGAGAATTGTTGCACACACAATCCCTATGAGACTCACTTTTAGGGTGTTCACCACTCCCACCCAAAACGCCTTAAGATAGGTATCTGAAGGGTCGTACTCAATCCCTTCAGAAATATCAAACCCGGCTTCGTTCTTCAGAAATTCGAGATTGAGCGTTAACCCAAGGTTGTTCAATCCCCTAAGCATATTCATGTAGAGGATACCCGCTAAGAGAAGAACACCAATGAGAAAAAGGACTTGGAGTAGCACGCGCAGGACGCGAACATCTCGCCAGAAAGGAATTGTCGTAGAATTTAGTGCCATTTTTTAATAGTCGTCAGTCGTCAGTCGTCAGCAGTCAGTGGCTCATCGTGGTAGTTGTCAACACTTTCACCTGCCACAACGCTCTTTGACTGTCAATTGGCTGCTGACAACCGATAGTCATTGAAACATTTACCTCAGTCTGCCGTATAGTGGTGTTTCCGCTATCGGAACGGCATGGCGTAGAGGAGTCCACCTTGCGTCCACGGTTTATTGACCCCGCGGGGTAGACCGAGTGGTGTGAGGTTGCGTTCAAAGATCTCACCGTAGTTGCCGACAGCAGAAACGACTTGATGCGCCCAATCTTTCGACAAACCGAGTTTTTCTCCGATATCGCCGGTTTTGCCTAAGAACCGTTGGATTTCGGGGTTCTGGGTTTCAAAGGTACTGGCGTTGGCTTGTGTAATGCCGTGTTCTTCAGCGAAAAAGGTGGCGTAAACCGTCCAACTCACGACATCGTTCCACTTATTATCACCATGGACGGTAACAGGTCCGAGGGGTTCCTTTGAGATGGTCGCCTCAAGTATAATATGCGCCTCTGGATCTTTGAGCACTTGGCGACGTGCGACCAACTGCGATTTATCAGAGGTTACCACGTCACACCGTCCCTGTTCGTAACTGTTGTAGAGCGTATCAATTTCTTCAAAAACAACAGGATTGAAATCGACACCCAAAGCCCGCATTGTGTCCGTTAAATTTAGCTCGGTGGTGCTACCCGCCGTTACACCGATACTTGCGCCTGCCAATTCCTCTAAGGAGGTGATACCGAGTTCTTTCGGCAGCATAAATCCCTGTCCATCATAAAAGGTTGGGGGCGCGAAATCGGCACCGACTTGGGTGTCGCGCGTAAGCGTCCACGTTGTATTTCGGATGAGGACATCTATCTCGCCTGTCTGTAAGGCGGGAAAACGCTCGGGTGCTTTCAGTGGAACAAATTCTACCTTGCTCGGATCACCGAGTACAGCAGCAGCAATCGCTCTCCCATAGTCTACATCAAAGCCGGTCCACTCACCATTTTCATTGAGGAATCCAAAGCCAGGCAGGCTACCGTGTACCCCACAAATTAGCCGTCCCCTGTTTTTTACTCTGTCCAGAACTCCCTCTTCGCTGCTCGCGAGCAATGGGATCATCAATGAAGTCACTAAAATTAATGCGGAAACGCGAAACAAAAATTTGCGCACAAAAAAATCCTCTCTTTTTGGTGTGCCCCTATCGCAGAGGTCGTTGTAAGGAAATATGTTGATTAAGGTTTTTTATTTTCATTCGATACATCTTTATACATTTTATCAAACCGTGGTTATGCTGTCAAGGGAATTAAGTCTGCAAGTCTGCCCTATTTGGTGCAGTAATTTCTGGTTCATTTTGCAAAGTGTTCTGTTCAATGCTTTTCAGAGCGGCACAAAATTTGCTACACTAAACTATACTTGACATATTTCAAAAACCTTGCTAACATAAGTTATAGTAGATTTTAGGATTAATTTCACACTTCGCATCGGTGCGGTTAGAAACCGCACCTACCAGGGGTGTGCGGTTAGAAACCGCACCTACCAGGGGTGTTTGAGAATGTAAATGTATTTACGGAATCTACTATAAAATAAATACTTGGTCGAGGAGAACAGAGATGAAACAGTTCATAATCGCAGAAATTTGTATTATTGTCGCCCTTGCTGGCGGATTCTGGTTGGGACGCGTCACGAACAAGAGTGAAAGTTATGCCCACTATTATGACAACGCCGACAAAGCATGGACAGAAGCACAGACACTCGACAATCCTCCGATAACATTAGATGAGCCAGACAAAAACCGTTTGCGGAAAGTTCGCGCTGCCTATCGTGAAGTTTTTGAGAAATACCCGGACAGCCTCTGGGCAGATGATGCTATCTACCAACTCGCCTCCCGTATCCCACGTACAGATGAAGAGGCTTTTGCCCTCTTTCGTCGCATCATCAACAATTATCCGGATAGCGAGTTAGCGGACGATTCGATGTACGCGATTGCCTTTGCCTCTTACCAGATTGCGGAGGAGTTAAAACGGACAGGGACGCTGGAATCGCTCGCAGCATACTACGATCGCGCACTGACACTTTACAATCAATTAATCACGGCGTATCCGGGGAGTGAACTGTCGGAGCAGGCGCAGTTTAACACAGCGATGTGCTACTACGGTAAAGGTGAATTGAATATTGCGCTTGCACAGCTGGATGCGCTTCGTGAACCCTTTAGCGATAGTCCGCTCCTCTACCAGATTCTGTACGTTACTGGCGAAATTTATCTCAAGAAGCAAGAATACGAAAATGCACGCGTGGAATTCACAAACGTCGTTGATTCCGGTGATCCTACCTTGGCACCACTTGCGAGTTTCGGTATCGCGCAGACCTATCTCGCGGAAGGTAAATATGAGGAGGCGGTAGCAGCCTATCAAACGGTTATCGATTTGTACCCAGATTCAAAAGCTGGGCAAGATGCTCACTTCTATAGGGGATGGGCTTATGAAAGACTCGGCAAGTATGACGAAGCTATTGCCCAACTTGAAACAGCGATCGATTTGTATCCTCGCAACGAAAACACTGCGAACTCACAAATTTACATTGGGCAAATCGCCTACGCTAACCAAGATATGGCGAGTGCTATTGAGGCGTATCAAAAGGTCGCTGATAACAGTACATACGATTACGACAACCGCCGACAAGCGCAATATTGGGTTGGCAAAATCTACGAAGACAACGGCGATACGGAGTTAGCGGTCGAGGCATATCGGAAATTGCTCACCGAGTTTTCGGAACCGCATAAAGAAGGCGCACATCCTTCAAACAGTATCAGCGAAACGTATATTCAGAACCTAAGAGGTACAGGACTCTAAGGCTTGCTCAAAGTCTGCGAGGATATCCTCAATATCTTCCAGCCCAATAGAAATTCTGACCAAGCCGTCTGTAATGCCGGTGCGGTGTCTAATTTTCGCGGGTACATGTGAATGCGTTGTTGAGGCAGGATGGCAAATGAGGGTGCGTACGTCTCCCAAACTGACTGCGAGTGAGCAGAGTTGAAGTCGATCTACAAGGCTTTCACCAGCAGCGTGTCCACCTTTTAGTTCCATCGTTATCATACCACCGAAGGCATCCATTTGATACTTGGCGAGTTCGTGCTGTGGGTGGCTGGGCAGACCGGGATAACGGACCCATGCCACCGCAGGGTGCGCCTCAAGGAACGCCGCGACGCGTCCAGCATTTTCACAGTGTCGTGTATAGCGTAACGGTAGCGTCGCGATGCCATGCAGCGTTAGCCAGGCATTGAACGGACTGATAGCTGCTCCAAAGTTGCGCAACGCGCCTTCTTTAGCACGCGTAATGAACGTCTTTTCTCCGACAATCGCACCGGCGATAACTGCCCCGTTGCCGCTCAGATACTTTGTCATGCTATGAACGACGACATCGATACCGAGTGGAATCGGTTGCTGTCCGCACGGCGTTGAAAATGTATTGTCAATAATTGAGGTTACGCCGTGCGCTTTCGCGATCTCGGCAGCCTTCCGCAAGTCAACCAGTTTTAAGAGTGGATTTGTCGGACTTTCAAGATAGAGAACCTTTGTATCCGTTCTGATGGCGTGCTCAATTTGCGTCGGGTCTGTGGCATCAACAAATGTTGTTTCAACCCCGAACCGTCGAAGGTCTTCATTGAGGATTTGGAACGTAGCGGAATAGAGGTTTTCCATAGCGACCACATGCCCATCCTCAGCCAAAGCAGTAAGCAGGGCAACGCTGATTGCCCCCATCCCGGACGCTGTTGCGAGTGCGGCTTCACCCGCCTCAAGGACAGCGAGTTTCTTTTCTAATATCTCCTGCGTCGGATTGCCCCAACGGGTGTAGACGTAACCGCTTTCTTCATCTCGGAATGCCTCTGCACATTCAGCGGCAGTTGCGAACCGGAACGTGCTGTTTTGATAGATCGGTGGTAACAACGGGGTTCCACTTTTTTCGGCGGTGTCTTTCGACGTTTCACCTGCATGGATGGCTTGGGTTGTTTTACCGAAATTTTTCTGAGATGTCATTCAAGAAAACTCCTTTTGATAACCTTCAAGTGCCAACAATTGGCGTTTCCGTTCTATACCACCGCCGTAGCCCCCCAATGTCCCGTCACTTCTAATGACCCGATGACACGGTATAAAAATAGAAACAGCATTTGCCCCGACCGCACTGCCGACAGCCCTCACAGCCTTGGGGTTACCTATCTTTTCGGCGATCCATCTGTAGCTGCGTACCTCTCCATGAGGGATCTGTCGGATAGCATCCCAGACCTCGTTCTGAAAGTGAGTGCCGCCCTCTACTCGGACCGGGAGCGTGGCGGTATCAAACGGTTGACCCGCAAAATATCGGTCAAGCAGCACCTCCATACGAGTCAGCACAGGATACTGAACTCGAAGGTGGGAGGGTTCATCGAATGGAAAGCCATCCGTAAAGAAAAGATGCGAAATGTGATCCCGATCCGCTGCAACTATACCGATACATCCGATTGGAGACGCGTAGGCAATAGCCCGCGAAACAAAGTCATTCTGTTCAGGAAGTGTTTTCAATGGATTCATTTTTTTTAATTTGACCTCCAGTCTGTTATTATGTTATGTTATAGCGTAAATTATGGCTATATTTGAAGCACCTGACCAGCTTTACAGTTACATCAGCGAACTCTTTGAAGAAATCGCCACGCTTCCAGAAGCACAAGCGGCACTCAAGTCGTTGAACCTGCGTGTTCAGTTCAACTACACCCAACCCGACTGTACACTGACGCTAACGGCAGCGAATGGCGAATGGACAATTGCTCGCGGTATCGGCGAAGATACTGACCCAGATATTGAACTCACGATGACAGGCGACGTTGCCTACAAATTTTGGACAGGTAAACTCAATGTCATGGGTGCGCTAATGACCCGTGAGATTGGCGTTATCGGTTCGCTTGGCAAAGTCATGCGACTCGAACCTCTCATTAAAACAGCAGTCCGTTATAACCGTGAACGAGAAACCGGTTACGATTCATAACGCGCAAGGAGATTTCAATGGAAACTGACACCCTATTAGAGACGATCAAACCTCACGTTACACAGTTACGGGAAGAAGGCTGGTGTGTCTTGGAGAACGTTATTCCCACCGATGTTGTTGACGCAGTCCGTGAAGAGGTCGAAACATCAGAGACTGATTATAACGAATTCAGCAAAGACAACGGCAGATGGGAACGCAATGTTATCAGTTTTATGCCGAAATTTGCCGAACATCTCGCGAATGCGCGGCTCCTCACTGTTATTCAACAGTTGTTGGGACCGCAAGTACGGATATCTCAAACGGAATACAAGATTCGTCCACCCCACTATGAATTGGTGCGTGCGTATCACTCCGATTTTCCTTATGATCTGAACCAGAAATGGCACATTCCACAACCGTTTCCGAGTGCTGTTATTGGCATTACAACGCTCTGGATGCTCTCGGATTTCACGACGGAAAACGGCGGCACATGGATTGTTCCGAAAACGCATATAGACCTTCGGAATCCGAGAGGCAAAGCAGACGGTATTGGCGACCGAAACCCTCTTGATGGTGAATTGCAAGCCACTGGTGGTGCGGGCAGTGTCCTTATTATGGATAGCCGGATTTGGCACTCTAACGCAGAAAATCCGAGCGCGGGTAAACGGACGGCTGTCGTTGTTAGATACGCACCGTGGTGGCTCAATTTGGAACTCTTCGGTGTGAACACGGCAACGATTCCGGGTGAGACATTCGATAAACTACCGGATGACGTTAAGCTTCTCTACGAACACCGCGCAGAAAACCGTGAACCGACTGTCTGGGTTTAATGGCCTGAACCAGGATTTACAGGATTATAGGATTTTCGAGATTGTAGTCCTTCGTCAAATTTGACCTTGAAGGTGGGTTTGTAGTCGTGCGATTTTGCGGCGTACTCGACCCGGTTCAGGTTTCCCTAAGGCATGAATACCGTTGATTCATGCGACGTGCATTATCGCACGTCCATAAGTCAATAACGGGCAATGAATTGCCCTACTACGAGCGGAGTTCACATTCCAGAAACCGTCCAAACTAAAGTAAAAAAAGGATAATTTCTCATGTCAACAACACTTGTACACATTGGTGTCCGCACGACGGACTTGGAAAAGAGCATCCGCTTCTGGCGCGATGCCCTCGGCTTGCGTGTCTTTTCAACGATGAACGGCTGCTACGATCTCACGGATGGTTACCATAACTTCCGTGTCTTTCAGCACGGCGGTCCTGACCGTCCGAAGCATGTCGGCGGTATGTTGGACTATCTACATATCGGAGTGCGTGTCCCGAATTTGCGAGAGGCGGCAGCGCGGTGTGAAGACCTCGGTTTTGAGATTACCTGGGAAGGTTTAGACGGCAGTAAACCTTACGATCCGAACTCGGACGATCTCCCTTCAGTCGCTTTCAAGGTGGAAGACCCAGACGGCATTGTCGTTGATATTACGGAGCAAGACGACCAGTGGCCAGGGGTCGATATTGCGAGCAAAAGTTGAATGGCTGTCGGGTTTGGTTGGAAGGCTGGAAGAGAGGAAGGTTGGGTATCCAATCTTCCATTTCCGACGCTTCCGCTCTTCCTACTCCTTCCAACAACTTCTACTTACTCATCCCCGCCACCTAAAACCCCTAACCGAAACAGGTAATAGACGAGTGTTAGGAGACTTGTCACTGCTGCAGCGACGTAGGTCAAGAACGCTGCATTTAGGACTTTGCTGGCATGGCGACTTTCTTCAGGTGAAAGCATTCCGGCTTCATCTATTGCAATCCTGGCGCGTCTGCTTGCGTCCCATTCAACGGGAAGCGTGACCAAAGAAAAAACAACACCCACTGTAAAGAGTCCAACACCTATGAGTATCAAACCAGCCATCTGGAGGAAGAACCCTGCTATCATTACGATATAGGCAAAGGTTGAGCTGAAGTTCGTCGCAGGCACGAGGGCACTGCGCAAGCTTAGCATCGCATAACCGTGTGCGTCCTGCATGGCATGTCCGGCTTCATGGCAGGCGACTCCTATCGCGGAGAGCGACTGGCTTGAATAGACATCTTCGGAGAGTCGCAATGTTTTCTCGCGTGGATCGTAATGGTCGCTTAAAAAACCCTGTGCGCGTTCAATCCGCACACCGCTGATGCCGTGTTTATTCAGCATGAGTTGGGCGGCTTGCGCTCCTGTTAACCCGCTCCGTGAACCGACTTGTGAATATTTTGAGAAAGTTCTTTTTGTGCGAAACGTTGCGTATAGGGACAACGCGAGCCCTGGGGCGAGGAATACGAAATACAATGGGTCAAAGAAACCCCAAAACATGATATATACCTCCAAATTGTGTTTTTATTTATTCGTTAAATGTGAGTTTGATTAAGGGAATTATACAAGATATTTTTTAGCAATGTTTCTGTTCTAAACAGCAACCACCCGCTGTTGTCCTTCTTTACCTTCTGAAGGAATAATGCGAATCTCAATATCTCGATTCAATCGATTAAGAAACGCCATCAATCGTTCAACGCTGTAGTCAGAAAGTTTAGCGGTTTTAAGGCGAGAAATTTCAGGGCGTTTAACGCCAAGTAGCTTCGCTGCCTCTACCTGAGTTAGTTTACGTTCTTCCAGAATGCGGAAAATCTCTGTTCCTAACTGTGCTTTTAGGAGTTCTTTCTCCGCAACCTCATCAGAAAAACCCAAATCCTTGAAAATATTCCCGCTGCCTTCTTCAACCTTAATTCTATTGCTCATCATTCTTTCTCCATTTCCTTCGCTCGTCTTAATCTCCGTTTAATCAGGTCAATTTCCTTCTTCGGTGTCCTAATCCCACGTTTTGATTTCTTTTGAAAACAATGCAGGACATACAGGCTTCGACCAATTTTGAGAGTGTAAACCGCTCGGTAAGTGTCTGTACCATAGTTATCAACAATTTCAAACACTCCGGATTCTATACCTATCATCGGTTTCGCTGACGGAGGGATTTCGCCAATCTGCACACGATACAGGGCGTGCCCAATATCCTTACGCACCGGTTCTGGAAAAGCCTGTAATCGTTCTTTTGAATCACCAACCCACCGAACGTTTCTGGGTGTCGTTAGTTCTTGAGGCATACCTTATTATAACTGATTAACGATATTTTGGCAAGTTCAAAAATGGAAACATTCGATTGCTTTTTCGGGGAGTCTGTGATACTATATAGGCATCATGGAAAAACCATCTACTCACATTCCAATTTATACAATCGGCTATGGCAGCCGTTCGATGGAGGAACTCATCGAACTGCTACACACGCATAAGATCGCTTATCTCATCGATGTCCGCTCGGCACCTTACTCTCGTTACAAACCGGAATTCTCGAAAGCACCCCTGGCGAATAAAATGGAACAGCACGGCATTCGCTACGTGTTTATGGGAGACACACTCGGGGGCAGACCGGACGATGAAACGTGCTACGTCAACGGTCAAGTCGATTACGAAAAGGTTAAAGCCACGGCATCCTATCAGCGCGGTATCGAACGCCTTCGGACTGCCTTCTCGCAGCAAAACTCTATTGTCCTGATGTGTAGTGAGGGGAAGCCGGAAGAGTGTCACCGTTGTAAACTCATTGGTGCAACCCTCACGAATGAGAATATCACTGTCATGCATATCGACGAAAATGGGGAACCCCTGACACAGGCGCAAGTTGTTGAGCGGCTGACAAGGGGGCAATTGTCGATGTTTGGTGAAGAGACGTTTCATTCTCGAAAAAAATACTCGTAATTCGATCTACTATGCAAATCAAAATTGTTACTATTGGCGTGTACGGATTTGATGAAAATAGCTTTTTTGAGGCTTTACGCAACGCCGAGGTTGATACATTCTGCGATATCCGTAGTCGCCGTGGTGTCCGCGGGGCAACTTATGCATTCGCCAATAGCACGCGGTTGCAAGCACGCCTTGCAGAACTCGGTATTCGATACATCTATCGTAAAGATCTCGGACCGACAAAAGCCGTCCGAGAAAAACAGGCGGCGGCAGATAAAGCGACGAAAACCGCGAAACGCAAACGCACTGCTCTGGGAGAAGCATTCATTGAAGCCTACCACACCGAATGTCTTACTGCGTTTGAACCCCAAAACCTTTTGGATGAACTGGCATCGGATGCCAGAGTTGTTGCTCTCTTTTGTGTGGAAACTGCCCCTGAGGCGTGTCATCGCTCATTGGTAGCGGATAAGTTGGTGAAAACACTCAATGTGGAGGTCGAAAATATTTTACCGTGAGAGTACTGATTGTTGCGAAAACCCGAATGGGAGGCGGGGCATGCATCGGTGGTATTACAGAGACAGGGAAAAGTGTTCGATTGATTCCATTTAACGCTGATCCGCATGATGGTGCGAACCGAGAGTATAACGTCGGTGAAATCTGGGAGATAACGGCTAAACCCGAAACTTCACTAATCCCACCGCATAATGAAAACATCGTCGTTTACGAAAAGCAGCTGCTTCATCTGGCGAAAGATCCGAAAGATTTGGTGAGTGCTATTGAACTCTTGATGCCTCCGAAAATTGGACACCCGCGTGAACTCTATGACGGTTTATTGCAGAATACCGAGAGCGGTAGGCTTCACATTGCTAAGCAAAGCAGCATTCCAACCCACAGCACTACATTTTGGCGACCAGATATGTCGCTTACCCTTGATATAGAGAAACAGAAGCCCCGGTATCGTTATCCTACAGAAAATGGCGGCTGTACATTTACTTTCGGTGGTTTCCAAGAACCGCTTGAGATAATTCCTGAAAATACGCTTTTGCGCGTATCACTTGCACATTGGTGGCGACCAGAAGATAAACCAGAAGTAGAAGAGCGTTGCTACGCGCAAATTTCCGGCTGGTTTCTTGAAGAAGAAATACAGGAAGAACAGAAACCTTTTCGTGAGGAGAAACTGCCCCCATCCCAGACGCTAACACAAAGCCCCTTAGAAATTCTTCAAAACGTCTTTGGACATGAAGAGTTCCGCCCGTTTCAGGAGGAAATTATTAAGCACATCCTCAAGGGACAGGATGCCCTAATTGTCTTACCAACAGGCGGTGGAAAGTCGCTCTGTTACCAATTGCCTTCACTCATCTTTGATGGTTTGACCGTCGTCGTTTCTCCTTTAAAGTCCCTGATGCAGGATCAAGTAATGCAGCTGGAACAGAGAGGGATTCGTGCCTCCTTTCTCAACAGCGACCTCAGCCTCGTAGAACAAGAAGCCACTATGCATCGTGTTCTACGAGGTGAAGTGAAACTGCTTTACCTGGCCCCTGAAACGTTGGTGAAGCCTGGAACGCTGTTGAAACTCGATAGATCAAATGTATCATGTCTTGCGATAGACGAAGCACACTGTATTTCACAATGGGGACACGATTTTCGTCTGGATTATCGAGAGTTAGATTCTGTTCGCGAACGATTCCAAAATGCCGTCTGCCTCGCGATGACTGCTACTGCGACTCCAAGGGTTCAAGAGGATATAAAACAATCGCTCAAATTTCCTAAAGGCAGTGAATTTGTTGATAGTTTTGACCGGAAAAACCTATTTATCGCTGTTGAACCGAAGGTCGAACTACTCACGCAGACACTCTCGTTTCTCAACAAAAATTCTGAAGGATCCGGTATTATCTACTGCCAAAGAAGAAAACAAGTTGAATCACTATATCAGGATTTAATAGAACATGGAATTTCGGCACTACCCTATCATGCAGGTCTGGACATCGAAACTCGCAAACAAAACCAAGCAGCTTTCATGAACGGCGATGTGCGAGTTATAGTTGCCACAATTGCCTTCGGTATGGGAATAGATAAAGCGGACGTGAGGTTTGTTCTACATGCTTGGCTGCCAAAGAATCCTGAATCCTACTATCAGGAAATTGGGCGCGCTGGACGCGATGGACTCCGGTCTGAGTGCCTCCTGCTCTTTGATTATGAAGATGCAGATATTATCAATGATTTCATTACTCAAGGAGCACCATCTGAACAGGAGGGGCGATTCAAACGTTTACAAGCACTTGTGTCGTGGGCAACTACAACCGAGTGCCGCCGGAAAGTGTTGTTAGCCTATTTTGAGGAAGAATACAAGGAGCCAAATTGTGAAATGTGTGACAATTGCCGCAAAACTGATGAAAAACGGGTTGATTTGACAGAACCAGCACAAAAATTTCTCTCTGGAGTTTACCGGACAAATCAGATTTTTGGGGAAGTATATATTATTGACGTGTTACGGGGTTCAAAGCAAAGGAAGGTTCTTGATAACGAACATGATCAAATCAAAACCTATGGTAAAGGAAAAGAATATAACAAGGAGCAGTGGCGATATTTAGCCCACCAATTTCTCCAAGACCAGTTATTGGATCGAGATAAGCGGTATGGCAGTCTTCGCCTAACAGAGAAGGGATGGGCGGTATTAAAAAGCAGAGAGAAGTATTGGGGGTTTCCCGTGAATATGGTAAATACCATCATTGAGGTAGGAACGGATACCTATAATGAATCAAATACTTACGCCCCAGAACTATTTGAACAACTTCGTACCAAGCGTAAAGGTATAGCAGATCAGGAGCGGTTACCGGCATATTGTATTTTTCACAACAAAACTTTGCAAGCGATGGCGAATCAATTACCACAATCGGTGGAAGAATTTAGGAAAATTTATGGTATTGGTTCTGTGAAAACCCAAAAATATGCAGATGATTTTTTGCCTATCATCAGGGCATATTGTGAGGAACATAGAATAGATCCAGCAAAGAGGGAAACTAAAACGCTGAATACTAATGATGTAACATCCGAGGTAGTCAATAAATATGATCAGGAACTTTTTGAATTACTACACAACAAGTGCAAAGTACTGGCACGAGCAGAAGGAGGCGGAATTTTCACTAATAGGACATTGAAGGCAATGGCAGTCCACCTCCCACAAACGAAAAAAGAATTCAGGCAAATTCATGGAGTTGGCTTTGTAAAAACTAAAAAATATGCTGATATTTTCTTGGAAATTATTCGTGATTACTGTGAGAAACACAGATCGGAATTCAGTAGAAACACAACTGAAGCACCAAATGAGTATTCTCCAGAGCTCTTTGAATTACTACAAGCTGAACGAGATAAAATTTTTGAGACCGAGGGAGACCGAGTTTACGAGGCTTTTCACGATAAAGCACTACAAACGATGGCGACTTATTTTCCCAGATCCGAGGAATCGTTCAGCCAGATATCTAGCGTAGGACCAGAAAGATTTAAAAAATATTCCGATATTTTCTTTCCTATTATTCGCGACTATTGCAAAGAACATGGAATTGACTCAATAAAGAAGAAACCTAAAATATTGAATACTTATGAGGCTACCTCCCAAAGACAAAGTGAATATTCCCAAGAACTTTTTGAATTACTTCAAGACAAGTGTAAAACATTAGAAAAGGCAGAGCAAGAAGGGATTTTCACTGATAGAATGTTAAGGGAAATGGCAACCTCTTTTCCGAGAACCAGAGAGGCGTTCGTACAGATTCGTGGGGTCAGTCTCAGGAAAATGGAAAAATACGCGGATGTATTTTTGCCGATTATTCGTGCGTATTGTGAAGAAAATGGAATCATAGATGAGTTTTGAGCTTTCCAGCCTTTTTTGCGCGGCGTGCGTCCTTTCGTAGATGCTCCAATTTTCCCGCTTCTATATCCACTTCAAGCTGTTTATCCCAAGCGTCCTCACGTGTCTGAAGTGCTTCAGTCCTGTCGCGGCGACATCTCTGTAACCGTAGGTTGGATTCAGCGGCATCGGGATTCATAGTATTCATAGTATTCATAGTAACGTTTTGAAAATTGTGCCTTTAAAACCCTCATAAAGTAACGTGTGACGTGGGTTTGTCGGGTTACTATGAAAGGACTGTTTTTTTGCTGTTACTATGAATCGGCATTTTTCGTTTCTCCGCGTTACCCTTGTAACGCCACGGGTGGCGTGGGTTTAGACGACTTTCTCCTTTTAGGGGTTTTGAGAGGTTACTATGAAAGTGCTGTCTATCTATGTGAAAACGTACGTGAATATGGTATTAACTTAACGATATGTTTTTTAGTTAGCGGTCAGCGGTCAGGGCGTTCCGCTGCGCTACACTCTCAGCAGTCAGCGGTTGATAGTTAGTAAAAAATTTATATAGAGGTTAGCAGTCAGCGGTTAGCGGTCAGTAAGAAACTTCTGTGGTCCGCTGAAAATGTTGTGTCAGTTTCGGCACCGGCGTTTTGGAGATTGATACACTATTGACTTCTTTGGAAAATCTTAGGATTATAGGGTCCCTGAAGGGGGTTCTTGTATGACAGGAATGACGTAACTCCGAATTGTCAAACCTTCCAACGTCTCTGTCTCTACCCGTGGCTCTGGGTCTTCGCGATGGTCGAAAACTATATAATATCCCTCCGTCTGTCCCTCCAATTTCAGGTACTGAACCAGCTGCTTTTTACCTGTCTGATAACGATTTTCGCCTCTCCAGACTTTTGTTTCGACGATGTATTTCCGCTGGCTATGGGTGATGATAAGGTCCATCCTGCCACGACCTGTCTGGACCTCAATATGCATAACGGCACCGATAAGCTTAACGAACTGATCAAGATAGGCGAGAAGGAGATGTCTGCCGACGGACTCTTGTGGAGTATCCGGGACTTGCAGAATTCTAAAACCCGCGCGGGCGATGAAGTCCTGAAAGTTGTCAAGTAACGCCCCCATATCAATGCGTCCGGTTGGCGTAATATAATTGAGAAAGTCCTCATTACTCCCAGTGGGAAGGTACGCATGCTCCAGCCCATTCACTGTCGGTTTAAAGGTTCTCATAATACGATAGAGATAAATTGGGTTGAGAATTTCACACATACCGTCAGCGGCTCTTTTGATGACTCCATAAGTGGCAAGTTCACTGATGATATTATCGTCCCTATTGAAGTCTACACCCTCATCTCGTGCCATAATCCGCATGAGAACGCTTTCAAAACGCGGATTTTTTCGGATATTGGTTGTCAGATGCTCAATGTTCGTGTTCTGTCCATGAAGGAGCTCTGTGTGTGCCGCTGAAAAGTGCGTCATGGTAATCGGTTCGGTTTTGGGAATGTCCAGCTCTTCGGTGAGAATCTGGGCAAAGCGGTTGACGAGGACGGGCTGCCCGGCAGTCTGTTTATGGATAGACGCTATAACTTCCGGGACAAAGGCTTGTCCGACTTCGGCGGTATATTGCCCAAGGAGTTCCTGCACCTGCTCAAGTGTGAAGTTAGGGAGATGGAATTCGTCTTGGATGTTGAACGGAGAGATAGAACGGTCATAGTTGAACTGGGCAATACTTTTGACACCGATGATGCCGACGCTGTGTGGGCATCGGGGTTTACCGGCAATGTAGATATGACGGAGCGTGTGAAGAAAATCGCTCACGGCAGCTTGCGGAATGCCATCAAATTCGTCGATGACAAGCACAACTCGCTGATTGCCGAGAAAACGCGCAAACCGCTTAAAGAACGAGAGCATTGAGAGGTGATCCGTTAGGTGCGTGCTCTCTAAAAATTGGCGTAAAGCCTCAGAAGGAGGACTGCCCTGTTTCTCAAAAACAGCTTCTATTTCTTCACGGATTTGTTGGTAAAGATGTCCGTAGAATCGAGACAGATCAAGGTTTTTATAGACATCAAAGTTCAGTTGGATTGGGAAATAGGTTGTCTCTTGGCTGACAGCATCGGTTTCAGTAATTGTCATAAAATTGGCAATAAGTGCCTCTACAGCAGCCTGAAAGAAAGTCGTTTTGCCCGTTTGGCGCGGTGCAAAGAGCACGATATATTTGCCTTCTTTGACCCGTTCAATGAAATCTGCGATCTCCTCGGTGCGTGAAACTATGTAGTGCTCTTGAGGATTAACGGGACCCTGTGTCCCAAAACGTCTCATTTTTTTCTCCTTTGCGCTATTGTATCACACTGGTTTGATGAAGTCAAGAAATGAGGACTCAAGATCGCGAACATGAAGAAATCCGCAGAAACACCCTATCAATACGCAGAAACACCCAAGCAAAAACACCCCAAGCAATACGCAGAAATACCCCACGGAATGCCACACGCGCATTCCGTGTTGATTCGCAAAAACACCCCAAGCAAAAACACTCGCTCCTACAACTGAAACCGACACAAACTACAATTAGCGCTCAATTCTTTCCAAGACGTAGGCAACGACATCAGGTGCGGACTCCCGATCTATCCATTCAAGGCGGGTGTCTTTGCGGAACCATATGAGTTGCCGTTTGGCGAAACGACGGGTGTTCTGTTTTAGCTGCGCGACGGCTTCCATATACGTACACTCCCCGTCCAGATACGCTATCAACTCTCTATAACCGAAACTTTGGAGGGCAACGGTATCACGGGAATAGCCCGCTGCTAATAACGCTTCGACTTCGGCGATTAACCCATTTGCAAGCATTATATCAACACGCTGCTCAATACGACGATAGAGCAGGGCGCGCGGCATCGTCAGGCAGAAGGCGATAAATGGATAACGTTGTTTCTCTGGATGCCACTGCTGTTGGAGTACGGACATAGGGGTGCCGGTCAATTCATAGACTTCCAAGGCACGGATGACGCGAATGATGTTGTTGGGGTGGATACGGTCAGCAGACACTGGATCACAGGCACGGAGCCGTTGGTGGAGGACATCAACACCGTGTTGTGCTGCTTCCCCCTCAAGCCGCTCACGGAGCGCAGGATTTGCGCCGGGTCCCTCAAACAAGCCGTCAACAATTGCTCGGAAGTAAAGCCCGGCACCGCCGACAAGTAATACACGTTTGCCTCTGTTTTGGATGTCGGCGATTGCTGTGTCTGCGAGGCGTTGATAATCAGCAACGGAAAAAGATTGGGAAATATCTACGCAGTCTATAAGATGATGCCGTGCTGCTTGTTGTTCTTCGGGGTTTGGCTTGGCGGTACCGATGTCCATTTGTCGATAGATTTGGCGGGAATCAACGGAGATAATCTCGGCATTGAGGCGTTGCGCGAGTTGAATCGCTATCTCCGTTTTGCCGACTGCTGTAGGACCGAGGAGGCAGATGAGTCTTGCGTTCATTTGTCGCGAGGGTCTACAATCCAACCACCGCCGAGGACGTATTCGTCGTCGTAAAAGACGGTGGCTTGTCCCGGAGTAATCGCACGACGGGGTTCGTCAAACTGAACGACGACTTCTGTATCGCTGATAGGGGAGATGGTCGCCGGACCACCATCATCACGAGAGCGAACTTTAACGTGGGCGCGGATCGGTTCTGTCAACTTTTCAATGGCGATGAGGTTGATGCGTTCAACGTACATGGTGTCCTCAAGGAGTGCAGCGGATTCACCGACAACGACGGTATTCTTCTTTGCGTTGAGCTGCGTCACGTAGAGGGGTTTGCCGACTGCAATGCCTAATCCACGTCGCTGACCGACGGTATAAAACGGCACACCGTCATGCTTACCGAGAACGTTGCCTTCCTGGTCCACAATATTGCCGCCCTGAATTTTTTCAGGGACCCTGTCTTGGAGGAAACGTCTATAGTTAGTGTCAGCCACAAAGCAGAGCTCCTGACTCTCAATCTTTTCGGCGGTGCGGAGCTGATACTTTCGGGCAAGGTCGCGGACCTCAGATTTCGTGTATTCACCGAGAGGCATCAGGGCACATTGTAATTGCTCCTGTGTGAGCGCGGCAAGGAAATAGGACTGGTCTTTGCTGACATCGCGTGCTTTGCGTAAGAGATAGCGACCTGTCTCTGGATGTTGCTCGACACGAGCATAGTGTCCTGTGGCGATGGCATCGCATTCCAACGTCTTGGCGAGGTCAAGGAGCCTACCAAACTTCAGCTCCCTGTTACATACCATACACGGACTGGGGGTTCTCCCGACGAGGTACTCATCTACGAAATAGTCAATAATCTGTTCACGGAAAGCGTCCTCGTAGTTCACGCCGTAGAAGGGGATGCCGAGTTGTGTGGCGACGCGGCGGGCATCCTCAATGCCCTCAAGCGAGCAGCAGTTGGGACGCTCAGGTTCTACTTCAATTGTATCAGGCGCGCCGAGGCGCATGGTGATGCCGGTGACATCATACCCTGCGTCAACCATCATGGCGGCGGTGACGGAGCTGTCTACGCCTCCGCTCATTGCAACGAGAACTTTCTTCATTAGGATACCAGCCAATCCTCGTTTCCGGCGTAACGGTCATCGTACACATCTTCATTAAGCGACAACCCAAGCCCAGGGGTATCTGGGACTGTGAACGTGCCGCCTGTGAAATCGTAGTTAGAAGTATCAACAACATCACTTGTGAGCGTTGCGACTTCGCCATAGAGGAAATGGGGAATGGTTTTGCCGAATTGGAGACTGAGATAGAAACCGAGCAGGGAGCCCCAGTTATGCGGCGCACACTGGACATCGTGGGCAGCAGCCATATCGGCAAGCCGCCGCCACCCCGTAACACCCAGTCCTTTCATGTCGTGCTGAATGACATCAATCACACCTGCTTCAAAGAAGGGGTCGTAAAATTCGAGCGGGTCACGTGTCCGAGTCTCGCCATCAGCAATGAACGTCTTCAAACCCTTCTCTTGGATGAAAGCCTTTAGGTTGCGATATAACTCAACATCCTCGTCAAACATCTCTTCAATCCAAAAGACATTGCAATCGCTTGTTTCATTAAGGAAAGTGATGACTTCGTCATAGGTGTATGCGTTATTCGCATCAACAAGGATATTGAAACCTTCGCCTGCGGTACTACGTGCAAGTTGGACGAGCTCTATGTCTCGCTGTAGACCGGCTTTGCGTTCCATGAGGTGGTTACCGCGTCCTATTTTCATTTTGCATGCGGTAAACCCGTTGGCGAGACTGCTTTTGACATCGCTCTCAATTCGCTTGAGACCTTCGGCTTTCGTCTCGTAGAGGAGATCGTTGAAATAGATAGTGCTGTCGTAAGCAGGCAACCCGTTTGAGAAGACATCGCCGCCAATCAGCTGATAAGCTGGCTTGCCGAGGATTTTGCCGATAGTATCCCAGAGTGCGTTTTCAAGCCCACGGAATTCGGGAGCGATACCGTCTTCAGAATTCAAGAGATCAAACGGATTTTGATTGAGTATGCCTTGTGCATCCTCAGCAGTCGTTGTCGCCCAACTGCCAGCACCCCAACCAAGCACTCCATCGTCGGTGTAAATACGGATGATACGCTCTTTCCATTTCCCGTTCGGGTCAGGCTGTTTTATCTCCGGTGCCTGAGAGTTACACCCGATAGCAGGCTGGTCAATTTCGATTGTGACCTGCTCAACTTTGGTAATCTTGATACCGGTTGGATAGTCCTGCATAGTTAGAAGTTTCCTCCTGTTAACCGGTAAATCAGATACGATAAAGCCTTAGAATTCTATTGAAAATCATAGGCCGCATTCCTTAATTTTCCGACTCAAGATCTTCGGTATCAGGCTCAATTGCAAGAAGCAGTTCATTGAGGGCATCTTTGACCATATCGTTAGTTTCCGTCTCCCGATAGAAAACGTCAATTTTGTGGGGCAGATTATCGTATTGGTCAGCCTCATCTATTTGCTTTATCAAAGCAGGTTTCTTGAGAAGTTGAACAATACGGAGTCTATCTTCATGGTTGACGACCTCGGGGTTCGTCAATATTGTGATTAAACGTGGGGCTAATCCATCAGCGAGTCCATTTTCGGCATAATGGTTTAGCGTATCAATAGCCGCCTGTTTCGTGTTGAGACTCGAACCGTTTGTGAGGATTGCGAGGAGACCGTCAACAGCCCCTGCGTCGGGATATTTCAGCAGTGCTTTAGCAACGTCCATCCGTACGGTGTCATCAGAATCGTCAAGCGCATCAATCAGCATGTCTGTAGGATGTTCCTTGAGGTACATCATAGATTTTGCGGCGGCGCGTCGGACCACAACATTATCATCAGCCAAACCGGCGACGATTTTACCTTCGGAGTCTTCGCTGCCGAGGTGATAGAGTGCGGTATTAATTTCCATCTTCAACCCTTCATCAGTGGTTGCATTTTGGAGTGTCTCTAATCCTACTATGGCAGATGGGTCCCCTATATCCCCTATGATACGTATAAGTTGAATCTTCGCATCAAGAGGCGTGTTGCTATCACCAGCTGCCTTGAGTATGTCGTTAATAGCTGGCGTGCCGATTCCTATCAAGATTTGAATGAAGTCGCCATGGACAGCGCGATACCGATTTTTAACGATGTCTTCCAAAACGAAAGGTACGGCTGGCGCGCCCCTATCAATCAGGACTTGTATAGCATCTTTTTGTACTCTATGCCGCTCACCGAGGAGTTGCAGAACTTTCTTTATTTCATACTCACCCAATTGACCAACGCGCTGGTCACGTGCACTTTGGTATCTGGCTTCTACATTATGGGTTCTCGCGGCGCCCGTTGAAATAGCGTTGCTATATGCAAGAACGAGGAGTGCGCGAGGTTCAACTTTGTTTTCCTCCTCCACTTCAGCACGTTCAAGGTGCTGAGCGGCCTCCAGTGAGAGTCCTGCAAACAACTTACCTCTGCCAACTTCAAGTTGGGTGATGACCTGTTTCTGCTGGCAGCCGAAGCTTACAACCCCTATAAGCAGTAATATCATCAAAAGTTTCTTCATGTTCCGTTTATCTTTTCCTCCTGGAATCTCGATTTGATTCACCCGTTTGTGCCTCTTGTAGCGTGCAGACTTTATGAAAAATAATGAACATCAAGTATATCCCACAACGTGAAAAACATACAGACAATTTAAGGCTCCTGATTGCGGGTTGCGAACCTTGATGTCGGGTGAAGTTTGCATGCGAAGACGATTAAGGTTGTTCGTCTATAGATTTTTCGTACCTATCGGACAGAGGCTACCAATCCGAATAAGCACGGCGTAAAAGGTATTTTAAAATAAATACACTTTTATGTCAACAAATTTAAGTCAGAATTATAGGAAAGTCGGAAAATACCTGGTCCCGCTTTAATACGACGGGCAATAAATTGCCCTACTACGAAGGGGTGTTTGTTTTGAACTTAGAAATTATAAAAAAGTCTCGTCACTTACCAACTGCGTCAAGAAGTTCACTAAGTGCTCTTTTGACGAGCCCGACCGTCTCGGTATTTTGGTGATATTGATAGAGCTTGTCTACCAATCCTTCGACCGACTGTAATGCCCTCAGCTGCCTTTGAAACGGCTCTCTTTTGAGCAGCTGCACAAGATATAAACGATTGTCTGGATCGGTAACCGTTCCACCAATGAGCAGCATCGTAATCGGCTTTGCTAAGCCGCCCGTGAGTTTGTTTTCTCCATAAATATCAAGCGTATCAATCGCGGCTTGTTTCGGGTCTTTGTTTAATTCACTGGTAAGGATTTTCACAAGTGGGTCAACAGCAGCAGCATCCTGATGGACGGCGAGTGCTTTTACAAGTGATGCGACGACTTCGGAGTCATCGTCTTCCAATCCTGCAATGAGTACCTTCGTTGATATGTCGGGAATATCTACCATAGCTTTCGCGGCGGCGCGTCGGACAGCAACATCGCTATGATTTAAGCCATCGATGATTGCCTGCTTATATGCCGCCTCACCGAGTTGATAGAGCGTCGTATTAATCTCCATCGCCAAGGCAGCCTCGTCTGTCTGACTTTGCAGGGTTTTTAACGCATCTATGCTTTTCGCGTCCCTGATTTTAGATAGCACCCGTACCAACTTAATCTTGAGAGCAGGCGGTGTCATTTCATCAGTGAGCTTGGCTAAAATTAAATCAAGACCGCCAGATCCGATCTGGACGAGCATCTCTGTAAAATTTTCGTGAAGTGCGGGATATCTTCCCTTCGCGAGACTCTCGAGAATTATTGTCGATACTTCGGGTCCCTTATCCACAAGTGCCTGTAAACCGGCTTTCTGTACGCGTGAGGGTGTGCTGAGAATTTGCAGGATCTGTCTCATTTCAGCATCGGTCAGTTCTTGTATGCGTTGCGTTCGTTGATTCTTGAATTTGGCTTCAACCCCAAGGCTGGCAGCGTCTCCGGTAGCAAGTCCATGAGAATAAGCAATAACAAGTAAGGCGCGCGGTTCGAGTTTATTTACCTCTTCCTGCTCCGCTTTTTCAAGCAATTCAACGGCTTCCAAGGCGTTCCCGCTATCAATCAATTTACTCTTGCCCACTGATAGATTGCTCGGTCCCCTCTGTTTATCCTGACACCCAAAACTCGCGAGCAGTAGGACGACCAGTGGGATAATTATAACTTTTTTCATTTCGTTCTGTTTTCCTCCTGAAAATGTTTTTTATTCAAGCGTCGTCTTAATATAGGAATTCAGAGTGTTGGAACAGTAAATTGTAAAGTGCAGACTACAACACTATATCCAAAAAACATTTCTATTCTCTATAACAATACCACAAAATCTTGAAAAAGTCAAGTGCGGATTTTTTGGAAAGTCAGAAAGGATTGCTATGCTGATTGGAAAAGGGTGTTGACGTGCTGTTAAATTCAGGTTATACTTTTTGGTATCTTTGTAACAAACAAATAGGAGGCGCGCCGGCAGCCTATTCCTGTCGGAAGCAACTACCATGAAAAAACACCTCTCCAAACTCGAAAATATAACACGGTGGTCTACATTCATCTTATCGCTCATCTGTTCAGTGCTGATACAGACTTCGACACAAGCCCAACTGATGCCTCCAGAAGAAGTCCTTGGGTTTCAGGTCGGTGCCGACTATAAGGTAGCAGGATGGCAGACGGTTTCTGATTACATGCGGCATGTCGCTGAGAACTCGGATCGGATTCTATTAGAAGCACTCGGGAAAACGACAGAAGGCAATGACTTTCTCATGTTACTGATTTCCGCGCCGGAAAATCTGGAGAACCTGGCACGTTATAAAGCGATTCAGACACAGATCGCATTGCCACGCGCGGCGATAACAGCAGACGATCGATCGGAATTAGATGCGTTGGCGCAAGCGGGTAAAGCGGTAGTGCTGATTAACTGTAATCTGCATTCGACAGAGATTGCCTCATCACAAATGTCAATGGAATTTGCGTATGAATTTGCGACCACGGACAGTCCACACATTCAGAAAATTCTTGAAAATGTGATAATTCTGCTCATCCCATCGGCTAACCCTGACGGTCTGGATATTGTCGTGGATTGGTATAACCGCACGGTCAGGACCCCCTATGAAGGTTCAGAAATCCCGTGGTTGTATCACAGATACACGGGCCACGATAACAACCGAGATTGGTTCATGCTAACACAGATAGAAACGCAACTCCTCACGCGCGTGCTTTATGAAGAATGGTTTCCCGAAGTCGTCTACGACGTACATGAGATGAGTTATCGCGGGCCTCGGTTTGTAATTCCGCCGTATTTTGAACCCGTTAACCCGAATATCCCGCCACTTCTACAACGAACGCTTTCGCTAATTGGCGCGCAGCTGGCGTTCGATTTAACAAGTGACGGGTTTACAGGTGTGCTTTCAAGTGCTGTCTACGATACATGGTGGCACGGCGGATTTCGGACAGTCCCGTATCGCCATAACATGGTAGGGATTTTGACAGAAGCGGCACGCGTGGAGATAGCGACCCCAATCTTCCAACCGCATCACACTTTAAGAGGATACCGACGCGGCCTGGACGCATACACACTCCGCACGAATTTTCCAGAACCGTGGCCCGGGGGATGGTGGCGGCTGCGAAACATTGTAGAATACGAGAAGGCAGCAGCACTGTCAATTCTTGATTTCGTGGCTGAGCATCGGGTGATGCTGAAGACTAACTTTTACAAGATGGGACTCAACGCGAGAGCAAAAGGAGAAAACGAACCACCTCGGGCGTTTCTCATTCCGACGCAGCAGCGCGACATTCACACAACTCTTAAGATGTTAGACATTTTGCAACGCGGGGGTGTAGAGATTCATCAAGCAAACGCACCCTTTACGGCAGATGGTGTAGCATACCCCGCGGAAACTTACGTTGTTTTAATGTCGCAACCGTTTCGGGCACACGCGAAGGACCTGCTTGAAGTTCAACGCTATCCAGAACGCCGTCCGTCGCCGGAATCGCCCCCGGAACGTCCGTATGATATCGCCGGATGGACACTACCTTTACAGATGGGGGTCCGAACAATCTCAGTTGTGCATCCCTTTGAAGCAGATTTAAGTCCAGTTCCTGTGTTGACACAAGTGGAAGGTCGTCTGGAGGGTGTCCCGGAGCCGAAAGGTTACCTGTTGGAGAATCGAACGAACACTGAAGCGATTGTCCTCAACCGCCTATTTAATGCGAAATTAGAAGATAATAGCCCGAAGTATACGCTCTATCGAGCAGATCGGGAAATAAACAGTGGCGGTAAAATATTTCCGCGTGGGAGTATCTTGATTAGAACGACATCACCACCCGTACAAGAGATGGAGACAATGGAAGCACTCGCGGCGGCGTTCGGCATTCATATTTATGCAGATGAATCTATTGATGAAAAGACATTCGATCGGTCGTTCTCAAAGGTGACGGCGCCGCGCTTAGGACTCTATAAGCCGTGGACGGCAAACATGGATGAAGGGTGGACACGCTGGGTTTTAGATACGCACGAATTCACCTACAGTAGCCTCACGAATGCAGAAATTCAGGCAGGACATTTGGTGGATCGCTACGATGCGATCATTTTGCCGGATTTCGGTGCCTCCGGCATTCTCAACGGACATGCAACCGGAAAATTACCGCCGGAATACGTCGGGGGTATAGGCACAGAAGGGTTAGCGAACCTGCGCGCGTTTGTAGAGGACGGCGGCACGCTTATCTGTCTAAATCGTGCGACAGAACTTCCCTTGGAATACTTTGGGTTGAGTGAGAAGGGCATTGTCAATGTGGTCAAAAAAGCAAATCAACCGAAAGAAGACGCTTTTTTCTGTCCGGGTTCGCTCCTGCGCGTCCGTATAGATACAAGGCATCCGATAGGGTATGGGCTGGATCGGGATATGGCGATCTTCTTTAAATCGGGACCGGTTTTTGACGGTGTGCGCGGGGATGTGAAAGCCATAGCCACGTATCCAGAATTCAGTCCACTAATGAGTGGGTGGCTTGAAGGTGAAAAACGGATTCGGCAGAAAACTGCACTGCTGGAAACATCGCTTGGAGATGGGCGTGTGGTCCTCTTTGGTTTCAAACCGCAGCATCGGGGACAGTCTTATGGGACTTTTAAGCTGCTTTTCAACGCGATTTACTATAGCGGTCAGTAGTCAGCAGTCAGTAAAGAGCCATTTGAGGCGAAGCAACGTTTACTGGCTGCTAATAGCAGACAGGGAATAAAAAGGAAAACAAAATGTCAGAAACACAACAGAATCAATCAAAACTGCTATCCGCCCAACCCACACTCTTAACGGCTGAGGATCTGTGGAAACAGCCTGATGATGGCTATCGGTATGAATTGGTGAAAGGAGTCATACGTAGAATGCCACCCGCTGGATTTGAACACGGGATCCGATCGGCTAAAATTGGAAGACATCTCGACGCGTACGTTGAAAGACATCAATTAGGCTATGTGTGTGGTGCCGAAACAGGATTTAAAATTGCCCAAAATCCAGACACTGTGCGTGCCCCAGATGCCGCGTTTGTGCGTCAAGCCACAGTTGATGAGCGGGGTATTTCAAAAGGATATTGGGAAGGTGCCCCCGATCTTGCGGTTGAAGTCATCTCTCCAGGTGACACCTACACGGAGGTCGCAGAAAAGGTAGACGCATGGTTAAATGCGGGGTGTGCGATGGTGTGGGTTATCAATCCGCGCCGAGAAACAGTGGAAGTGTACCGTTCCCCTGACGATATTATTGTTTTGCGTGGAGACGACATCCTTGAGGGTGGTGATGTGATTGAAGGGTTTCAGTGTTACGTCCGAGATCTATTCGTTTAAAGGTCGTCAGTCACAGGCTATCAGTTCTCAGTTAAAAAGGGACTAAGGAATCAATGAATTCATTATTTTAAGTTCCTTTCCAAATTGTGCGTAAGTTTAACCACCTTGCAGGACAAAGATCTCAGTGTCTTCACGCAATATGCAGATACTGGTTTTCTTTCACTAAGTCCACAACTTGATTTGCAAAATCATCACGACCCATCAAGTCAGAAATTTTAACGGCTATTTGGTTAGCACGTCTTTCATGGTCAATACTGTTGACAAATTCCAAAATATCTGCGCGAGTTTCTTCTGCTGCGATATCAAGTGCTTTATTAGCACCAAATGCCTTTATCATTTCTAATAAATCGGAATCCGATTTGTCTACCAACTCAGTGTCATGCTCCATAATAAAGCCCGTGGCGACACGCAATGCAAGTGGGGACAGGGCTGCAGCTATTTTTTCCTTATGGATTCTCTCCTTTCTTTCTCTCCAGAGTCTTTCCGCCATCATAATCCCAGACATTACAAATCCTCCCGTTTCTATGAAAAGTGTTGATAATAGTAGAAAAAGCGGAATTAAAGCACTTACGTTGAGTAAAGTGAATTGTAACGATTTCTTTTCGTCTATCCATAGCCAATATGGGGCAATCATTACTGCCGCAAGCCATATTGCTACAGGCATCCACTTCTTTATGATTTCTCTCGCGTTCCCACTATCTTCTTTAGCCATTTACTTAGGTGTTCATTTCTAACGATTACAACTCAGTGGGCATCCCACCAGCGTTTTCACTCAATATGTGTAGCGTCCAGAGTGCATGCACACAATCTCACAGGCAACAAGTTTCTTGTGATGAAGTCGCTGAGAGGTATTTTAACATTCCCAACATATTCTGTCAAGAGAACTTAACATATTTTGTCAAACGAAAATAAAAACCCACCTACATCCCTCCACTGAAGTAGCGATTTTTGGTGGGAAGATTTGATAAGCGTTTCTGTAAACGTTATTCCTGATTAAAATTATCACCCGAATTGTTATTGACTTCTTGTCTATAAGCGTCCAATTTGCGGTGTAGGGTTCGGACTCCGATGTCAAGAATTTTTGCCGCTTCTGTCTTATTTCCATCCGTTTCCGCGAGCGTTTTCTGGATAGCTGCGCGTTCAATTTCTGCCATTGTCATGCCTACCTTGCCAATAACTTCCTCATCATATACAGCCACGGGTTTGCTGTCTGTCCTTTTTGTGCCTTCTTGTGGTTCCATAGGATTAACGATAGGTAAGATTCCATCCTGATTGCGATTCTCAAGCACCTTAGTAATTGTCGAAAGCACCTCCAGTGTTTTTCTCAGTATGTCGGCTGCGTCATCAGCCTCGTTAATCTGCATCCAACTGGTATCCTCATCAGGAATTAAGGGTGGCATATCATCCCTTGCGGCAGCGGTTGGATCCAGCGATCGGATTGCGGAGAAGATAAGCCCGATAATTGTCTTGTAGACCGCTATATTTTCTGTGGTAATGGCACTGGTGGCGGGGTCCACGACTTGTAAAGATGTCCCAGATTGATTAGGAAACCCGACTTCTCCAGAGATTTCGGTGCCGACCACCTGCGTAGGTGCGAGTTGCGTGCCTGACACTTGAACAGGCAGTGCCGTAATCTGTTCGGATTCTGAATCTATTGGAAAATCTTTAAGTTGGAGCTCATCAGTTGTCGCCACAATGATAGCAGACTCAATGGCATTTCTGAGTTGCCGGACGTTACCGTGC
Organism: Candidatus Poribacteria bacterium; assembly: GCA_028820845.1. NCBI lineage: Bacteria > Candidatus Poribacteria > Candidatus Poribacteria bacterium. Next base: position 30,859 of record JAPPII010000022.1, on the reverse strand, counting down.
CAATTTGCATTTTGGAGATAACTGAGCGCTTCCGGTGCTATGCCGGTAACCGTTTTTCCGTGGTCTTCACTTAATTCAGAAATAAACGCATCAACAAAGAGCGGAATATCCTCGCGTCGGTCGCGCAGCGGTGGGATGTGGATGCGAAAGAGGTTCAACCGATAATAGAGATCTTGCCTAAATTTTCGATCTTTAACGGACTTTGCAAGGTTGATATTCGTTGCGGCGATAATTCGGACATCGACTTTTATATTTTTTTCACCACCGAGTCGGGTGAATTCCTGCGACTCTAAGACCCGCAGGAATTTTACCTGTACTTCAGGGGACATTTCGCCGACTTCATCAAGAAAAAGCGTCCCACCGTCTGCTTGCTCAAACACCCCGCGGCGTTGGCTGGACGCGCCTGTAAACGCGCCTCTTTCATGTCCAAAGAGTTCGCTTTGAAGGAGGTCTTGGTAAAATGCACCGCAGTTGACGGCTTTGAAGGGTCGATCTTTACGTGGACTACTTTCGTGTATAGCCTCGGCGATGACATCTTTGCCGACACCCGTTTCGCCTGTGATGAGGACAGTCGCTTTCGTCGGTGCGACCTGTTCGACTTGACGCAAAACCGTCCGCATCGGTGCGGATTCACCGATAATGCGTCGTGAACTATCGCCAATAACGAGCTTTGGAAGATCCATCTTCTTTTGTCCTCAGTGTGTCTTGAACTGTTCCTTTAATATTGCCCATTGGCTACCTGCAGGGGTTCTGTGGCAGTACGAAAGGATTTCCTGCTATAAGCGAGTGATCAACCACCATATCGCTACTTCCTAATAACTGTCTCTTAACTATTTTCCCAGTCAAAAACTACTTCTAACTGGATCGCGAACTTCCCGATCATGAACTTCTTCAAGCTGAAGGAATGCATTAGTATTCCCAAGTCCACCTCTAAATTCAGGTTCCTTCATTTTTACTAAGATGGGAAAATTTACCATTTGCCCTGATAAAAGTGCTTCGCCTACCTCAAGGTTAGGAAGTAGACTCGCTTCTTCTTCACCTAATGATTCAACAACTCTCTTCACAAAGGTCTGATCGGCTGGATTTACCATTCTCATGATAATGTAAGAGTTGCATTGAGAAAGAGTCGTCTCATCTAAGCGGGAAGGCCGCTGACTAATCACAACCAAACCAACATGAAATTTCCTTCCCTCCCGGGCAATCTGTTTGGTAATAGCAATGGATTGTTTTTGGGCTGAAGCAGTACCACGACTAGGAATGAAATTGTGAGCTTCTTCAAGTAACAGTAAAAACGGCAATTGCAGCCTTTCGTTAACCTTGGCTTCAAACAATTCCTCTGCAATAATACTATATATTGTAGCCTGAAAGTCTCCAGTGTAACCCGCCAAAGATATTACTGAAATCTTACCATACTGTACGAGCTCGTCGCGATTTTGAGGCATGGGTTGTGACTCACCAGTGATTCTTTGATTAACTCTTTCCATCTTACGTAGTTCGGATGCTGCCGCCCGAGCCCTTCCGTATATTCCCTGTAAAGTGTCACGTCGCTCCTTTTCTTTTAGATTCTCCCAACAGATATGTTTCAGATACTCAAAATCGTAGGTATTCCCATCCCCGGCATCTTTTATTGATTGAAAAGCGGCATCTGCTATATTGGCAATTAACCAAAGATCGGGTTTAATACCATTTTGACGAATGCAATTATCATTAAGTCTATTAGCTAGCCAGTTTATTCTTTCGCTCCCTTCAGCTTCGTTAAACCTTCTGGACGCATTAAATAAATCACCAAATAAAGCATTCATTGCAGGTGTTAGAGGATTGTCCGCCAGATTGCCGATAATTTGAGCCACTGTATCTGCATCTTCCTCGAAAATCGCTAAGGTGGCGTGATAACGATTAACTTTATTGTTAAGCGATTCAATCTCCCCCAGCCTTGTATAATCCCCATGTGGATCGAAAATAACCATCGGATAATTTTTGTCTGCTAATTGTTCAATAATCCTTCGGGCTGTCCAACTTTTACCCGCTCCAGTCATTGCCAGTATAGCTAAATGACGAGTAACTATAGCATTGCCATCTACTTCTACGTCAACATTATCTCGATTAGAGAGGGTCGCAATATTTATCGCGCTTTGCGATTCATCTTCTAATTTTCCGACTAACACTCGTTTTAGATCCGCTGGATCCGGACCATAAGCACGAGTAGCAGGTTTAGGGGGATATCGTAAACTTTCAAGTTTACCGGACCATCCACCTGTCGTCAATTGTTCATACCCTATCACTTGGCATACGGCTGATACCATCTCACGACTTAGAGAAAGTACGGTATCCATGGGATCAGTCTGTGTTTCTGCCAGTTCGTGCCCTGCTTCAGCCGGAAACAGAGGATTGATACGTTCTATTCTTTGGACTTTTGCCCAAATCCTTATTTTTTTCAACTCTCCACCGTTTTCCGTCTCATTTAAGGTAGCATCTACTGCGATAATATCCTGCTCCCGGGTCGCTTCAGGTGTTACAGCAAGACGAAATTCTTTGCTCGTACTTTCACCAACAAGGGTCCCAATGACCTTCTCTGTTTCCATTATTTATCTATCCTTCTACAGTTGGTCGAAGAAACCAATCTCGGGGTGTCATATAGATAGCTTGCACTAACACTCTTCGCATATCTGCATCGCTAATTGCACCTTTCTGTAAACTCATCCCCAATGTATGGAGAATCATCTTGTCGCCCGCTCTTGTCATCCAACTTGGCACGTGGGCAAACTTATCAGCGATATCCAAACCCACAGGAAAGCCATAATTAGGTAAGAGGCGCGAGTACAAATATACACGCCGCGCAGCTTCTCTGACTTGATTTTCTCCAAGTTCGGAAAAAATCTCAATCCTAATGGGTTCAGTATTCTCACTAACTCGAATATAAGTTCCCTTTACAGTCGGAAAACCAAATTGGTTGTCTTCTCTCAAGCAGGAAAAGTCTACCGTTGAACTTCCAGACTCTCCTGGAAGCCTAATTGCACCTGCTCCCAAACCACTGGACTTGTTCATCTTCCAATGTTCCGAATATTCGCCAGTATCAAGAAGCAAGCCTAAGAGAAGATTGTCCGTATAACCTAACCTGTCCATCAAATTTTTAGGAGAAGTAAGGTCAGAAAGACTAAACAAGTCATTGAAATAGTTCTGGTTTCCTCTTTCACTTAGACTACGAAAAACGCGTTTAAGTAACACTTCCTCGCAAAACTCGCGCGATCTCCCACGTTCTACAACTCCTGCAATGATAGGACGAGGTTCTCTATTTAGTGCCACAGCAATCAATTTTCTATAGAGAAATGCAATCCATGACAACGGTTCAAAAAACCGACGATCTGCCCACTCATCGGACCTTCCCTCAGCCATAGCTGGATAAATATCAAGCCGGGCTTCTTTAAGAAAATCTTCTTTCAACTGATCTGCTTGTTCTTTATCATCTGAATAGTGTTTTAGAAATAGGTCAATGTCTGCTTCGGTGAAGGGTGTATGACCTGCGTAAGCGTCCATCAAATAAACCAATGGTCCGTGAAACAGCAGGACTCTTAGACTCTGATTGCGATTCAGTACTGAAAGTCCACTCAGTAATTCAGCAGTAATGCGAACGATATCGGGAAAATCTCTTCGCTCCTTACTACCGCCTTCAAAGTCTCCGAAGATTACCGGGTAATAGCCAAAATTTTCCCGCTCGGTCATGTTCCTGTTACCTACATGTACCTCATAAGATCCGACCCGCAATAGGAGCGGCACTTGGGATAATTGTGTCTGACCGATTCCTCTGTCAATAAAACTAACTAATTCATCTTTAAAATCTCCCCAAGACGCATCCTTGACTGAGTAAGCCTGAAGAATGGAACTATCGCGCATTCCTTTATTAGTCGCGTCTATAGCTCGACGTCGACGTAAATGACGTATAAAACGCGCTGTATTACGGAAATAATTATCCCGCAGATTCTCAGCTATCAACAGTGTTTTCATCATTAACTGAGGCTGGCGACGGAGGTCTTCTTGTACATCATTCTCGGTTAATCGCTCATTTACTTCCGACCTATCCGCTTGTGTTCCGTTATCAGGCGAAACTGTACCAATAGAAGATTCTGTACTCATCACTAAACCCTTATTCTTTTCGATAGATATCTATTCCAAGCTGTTGCAAGACTCTTCTGGCTTCATTTGTGTGAAAAGTGCCCACAGCTAAACCTGTCAACTGACTCACCAACCACTGGAGAGGACGCTATGATCACAGTTAGGAATTCGTTCATCATCCGAAATCAATCCAAATCTTGCTGATAAAATATACACATTAAGTGATTGTTTCTCAGATGGGTGAACTCGTAGGAACTTATTTATCACCCGATACGCTGGTCCATCATAACGTTCTAAGGCGGGCAGTAAACCCTGGGCAGGATGTTTCTTCCGAGAACACGAAAGAATCAACAATCGTGGGTTTGAAGATCTTTGTCTCGACATTACGTTTACCAACGTAAGTTCAGCATAGGGTAGAGAATCAACCATGAGGAATGCCACAGGTGCATTAGACATTGATTCCGTATGTGCTAAAGTTAAACCTACGTTTGCTTAGATCACAGGATTAAACTATTTCGTTTCCTTTTTCTTAGGCGTTACAACCGCTGCTTTATGTTCATGCAAGACAACATTTGATTCGCGTGTTACGGCATTATTTTTCTTTACGCCTTGCACATTTTCAGAGACTCCCGCCTTACCAGCCTCATAGCCTTCTTCATAGGCGTGCTTTCTGGCTGCTTCAACCGCTGCTTGAATATGCTTCTCTTTCCATCTGGCATACCAATCTGAAAGTAACATGATACTGCTATTGCCTCCTGTTTAGTTGTCCCCAGAGTCTTTGTCTCGCTGGCCCGCTGCGTAACCTTCTGCGTAAGCCTCCGATCTCGCTGCCTCAACAGCGGATGCGACCGCCTTCTGGAAACGCTTTTTTCTCCAATCTATGTATAAACCCGAAAAGAATACAATCAAGTCAATACCCCCTATCAATGTAGCTACAAATGCTCCCGCGACAGGGATAAATCTCGAAATATCCATCAAGACATCTTGAACAGATGGGTGTCCGCGCCATCCTTGCCCTATCTCATACCTTATAGCTATTAGGCTATAGATGATAAAAAAGACAGAAACCAGGAAAAGCACAATACCTGTTTTACTGTTTACCCATAGATCAAGCCAGAAACCCTTTTCTTTTTTCAAAAAACCCTCCCAAAAGGTCTACTAAAAAATACCACATTCAACCCCTACGCGTCAAGTCAAATTTAAGCTTTATCAGGGGCGTTTAGTTTAAGGGATAAATTTACTATGGAGATACCTGGACAAACACAGATATTTGGGTAGCACAACCTAACAGTTTATGCTACAGCGTATTTTAGGACAAAGGCGGCGAGGTTAGGAAACCTCGCCTACCAGGGGAGAAAGCGTCTATTTGTTTTTAGGTTTTACTACAGTTATTGGTTCTGGATGATCTCAAGTAACTGTTGGGGGTCTTGTTTGACTTGCGCAAAGACGTGAAAACCGTCTCGACAGGCAGCTTCACACAAACGTCTCACGACGACTCCCTTTATTGACCAATTCGTGGCACGGATGGCTTTTGCTAAATTTCGTCCTGTCTCAATAACGTGGACATTGGACAAACTCTCATTAACGACATGCCTGTGGCTCGGGGCAAGTAGGAAAACCAGAGGTGTTGACCGTTGCATCTCAAAAACACGTTGTAGGGATATAATGTCTTCTTGCCGCAAGAGCGAGAAAACGAGGTCGTAGCGATCAATTAAAGTCGCTATCGCTTCAGGAACACCCGTCTCGCCTAACTTCAAAACCTTAGTGTCATGAAGCGGTGCTATATCAAAAGGAACGATTGTATCCTTCTCACCAACAGGAGTTTTTCTTCCGTCAACGCGACACGCATACCACGGAAAATAAAGGTCGAGCGTCGTTTCGCCATAACCTTCATGTTCCCGAATGTGTCTCAATCCCTCACGCAATTGCGTATGCATGGGACCGGTGAACATCTCTCCAGCGGGTGCGGTGTAGTCTCTATCTTCGTGGTACCACCCCTCAGCATTGTAACCGCATAACTCTTTTATTCTCGCCTTAAGGCGTTCAGGTGAAACGGTATCTTCACGCTGAAGGGGGTTATCGGGTTTATATTTTTGCCCGGTTGTATAAGGACTTAAGATCAATATTTTCATGTAAATTAGGGGTTAGTTGTTGGTTGTCAGTCGTCAGTTAAGAGACGTTTTGTAACAATCACCCCAAACTTGGCGTACTGCCAAAAGTGGCACATTGTTACAGAATCTCTCTTTAACCGATAACCAATAACTGATAACCGACAACAATTAAGCCGGTTGCTGTCCGCGATTCCAGAGATACACAATCGGACTCGCGATGAAGATTGAGGAGTAGGTCCCGACCAATACACCAACGATAAGTGCCAAGGCGAACGTGTTAATCTCTTCCCCTGCAGTGGTGATGATAAAAATAACCAGAACAACAAACAGGGTTGTCAAAGAGGTAATAACCGTCCGGCTGAGCGACTGGTTGATGCTTCGGTTCAGCACGGTCGTATAATCGGTGCCGCGTAAAGTTTGCGAGTTTTCCCGAATCCGGTCAAACACAACAATCGTGTCATTGAGTGAATACCCGATAATCGTCAGGAACGCCGCCACTGTGGGTAGATTAATCTCTTTTGATAGCACAGCAAAAATCCCCAAGGTAATCAGGACATCGTGGACGAGGGCGGCAATTGCCCCGATAGCAAAACGGAATTCAAACCGCCAAGAGATGTAAGCCAACAAAATAACGATCGACCAGAGTACAGACCAGAGGGCTGCCCACTTAAGGTCGCGCCCGACACTGGGAAGGACTTCCGAGACATTGACACCTCCAACAAGTGCTTGCCAATCGTTTCCGCCTTCGAGCAAGGCATCTGTGAGGATTCTGCCGACACTCGCTTGGATTTGGATATGTGCGTTCTCGCTCAAATCAATTCCGAACGGGTTCGCAAAGGTTAACTGGACGGCGTTGCTGTCGGCAACAGTGTCGAGTGCCGTAATCTCATTGCGTTGTCGCAGATTGCCATCAATGAGCTCAACAGTTTCACCAACTTCTAATAGATGCAATTTTTCAACAGTACTGCTCACCTGCAGACGCATGGCAGTTGCATCGCCCGGATCCGCCATAATCGGAATATCAATCAACTGCTGCTGAAATTCCGGACGGTGTCCCATAGAGATAGACGCTTCATTTCTGCTTTCATCTATCTGTATCGTGGCACGTTCATAACCAATTTCAGCAAGTTTGGATTGCAATTCCGCCTCCGAGACCACTCTGTTGAACTTGGCTTGGATTTTAACGCCCCCACGAAAGTCAATCCCAAAGTTCGGTCCTTGATGGATTGCGAGAAAGACTATGCCGATAACGATGACCACGGCTGATAATATAAATCCAGTGCGATATTTGCTAATAAAATCGAAGTTTGTATTTCTGAGTAATTCCAAAGTTTCAATAGTTATCGGTTAATAGTTATCAGCAGACTGACCTCTATCCTTTCGACAACCACTCCTCCACTGTAGTAAAATCTATAATTAGCAATCAGCGGTCAGGACGGATTTTACGAGTGCCTCGTAAAATCCTTTCAGCGGTCAGTCCCTCGCGTATAGCAGCAAAAATGTTCATAAATACCACATGCCCGACTGACTGCTGACTGCCGACGGCTGACAGCCATTAAATGCTAAGTTTTTGTACGTCCTTGTTTCCGACTGTCCAACCGTATATTTCGCGTGTGACAACAATCGCTGTAAACATACTTGCGAGGATACCGATACCGAGTGTTAAAGCAAATCCTTTAATTGGACCTGTGCCAAAGTGATAAAGGACAAGAGCGGTAAAGAATGTCGTCAGGTTGGCATCTAAGATCGTTATAAATGCACGTTGATAGCCGCTTTCGATAGCGGACCAGACGGTTTTACCGGTTCGCAATTCTTCGCGAATTCGCTCAAAGATGAGTACATTCGCGTCAACAGCCATACCAATAGTGAGGACAAGTCCGGCGATACCCGGCAGCGTCAACGCTGCACCAAATCCCGCCAAGGCACCCAGAATGATGAGCATATTAAAAACGAGGGCGGTAATAGCGATGATCCCAGATAAACGGTAGTAGATCATCACGAAAATTAAGACCCCGCCCAGACCGATGAGCACAGCTTTAATGCCATCATCAATGGATTCTTGTCCAAGGGTGGGCCCGACCGTCCGCTCCTCGGCGATCTGGACACCGACAGGAAACGCCCCGGCTTTCAGGATATTGGAAAGGTAACTGGCTTCCTCATAAGTGAAGTTCCCTTGAATAATGGCGTTTCCGACAATTTGGTCTTGAATAACAGGTGCGGATTGGATCCTTCCGTCAAGGAGAATCGCCAAGTGTTCACCAATGTGGTCGCCTGTGACTTCCGCAAACTTGCGTCTCCCAATACTATCAAAACTCATCGAAACAACTATGTCGAAACTCGTTCTCCCGGTAGAGGGTCCAGCGTCGTTAATGCGGTCCCCGCTTAAAAGTACAGGACTCTCTAAGACGTACCAGTTGCCTGTCTCGTAGTGGTATCGGATTTCACTGTCTTCGGGTATATTATCGGGTGGGGGTGTATCGGCAGTGCCACTCCATAAACTCCCGCCAGTGGGTGATTTTTTAACGAGTTTGAATTCGAGCCTCCCCATTGTCTTTACGATTTGAAGGGGTTTCGAGGAATCTTTAGCACCAGGGAGTTCAACAATGATTCGGGGGTGATTTGCCTCCCGACGGATAGAGGGTTCCGAAACGCCGAAGGCATCGACGCGATTTCGGAGCACAATGAGGACCTGTTCAATCGCCTGTTCGGTATATTTTTCTATGCCCGATGTGCTGAGTTTCAACTGGTATGTAGATTGTGTTTCTGTTTCGGCTTGAATCTGTGCGTCCTCAAAAAATTCAATTTCGTTCAAGAGCTCCTCGGCTTTTTCAATATAGGCAGCTTTTTGTGTAGCATCCGCTCGGAGTCGAGACGGAATACCGACAAACACATTCAGGACATCCTGATCACTGACCTGTTGAACGTCTCGACATAAGACATCCTCGGCGCGAAGCCGTTCGGGAATAGAGAGTGCGTGTTCGCGGAGCAGTGCCGCTTTGGAGGTTTCCAAATCCACCTCAAGTACAAGGTGTACACCGCCTTTAAGGTCCAGCCCCAACTTCAATCGGCTATCGGGTATGAGGCGCCGGAGGGTTCCCGGTAGGCTTCCGTATAGGTGAAGATTGTCGAGCGTCGCCCCTGGATTTTGAAGTGCCTTCTCCGAGAGCATCCGGACATAAAATTCGCGCGCTTCCGTGGTATCAAATTCATAGTCAAGCGTCTCCTCAAGCCCAAGCTTTCTGAGATGGACCCGGAAGACATCCTGCAGTTCAAAGGTTGTATCCTGGAAGTTGATTCCTTCGGGGTACTCGACTTCTGCGAGGTTCACTTTAAAGGCATTATCTTCGTTGACTTCAAAGGGTGGGAGTTTTTCTTGCATCCAAAGCGGTAGGTTTCCGTACAACGGATTGTAGAAATCATCCGGAGTCGGGATGAGGTATAGCGCGGCAAACACCAAAACCCCAAGGATTAAAACAATTTTCCAGACACTAAATCTGTACATCCAAATTCACTCCTAAGACATTAGAATGGTTGTTAGTCCAATAGCCGTCAGTTGTCAGCCATCAGCGGTCAGTAAAACATTTAGCAGTTGTGAAGGGCTTTCCCGTCACAAACGAACGACAGCTGATAGCCATCAGCCGTTACAAACGCGCCTGGGAGGAATCGAACCCCCGACACGAGGCTTAGGAAGCCCCTGCTCTGTCCCCTGAGCTACAGGCGCATACGTTTTTAGTATTTAACGAGCGAAAAAACATCGTGCTTTGGAACTCTCTCTCTGCCGTTGAGTTCGGTCAATTCAACCAAAATAGCAATACCGACGATGTGTCCTTGTAGTTTTTCGATGAGACTCACTGATGCCATAAGCGTCCCACCCGTCGCTAAGAGATCGTCGCATATCAGCACTTTACTATCTTTCGGGAAGGCATCTCGATGAATTGCGATCGTATCACTACCGTATTCAAGATCATAAGTGACTTCATATTTATCAAAGGGTAATTTACCGCTTTTCCGAATGGGGACAAAGGCAGTGCCGAGCCGGTAAGCGAGGGCAGAGCCAAAAATAAAGCCGCGTGCGTCTATGCCAACGACAGCATCAATCGCTTCAAGTTTATAACGGAGTGCGAACTCATCAATGACCTTATGAAAAACAGTTGGATTCCCTAAAAGTGGTGTGATGTCTTTAAATGAAACACCCGGTTTTGGAAAATCGGGTATATCTCGAATAAACTGCGAAAAATCGTGCATTATGTCCCTTTCTCCTCCTGATGCGGGTGTATCATAATTTTCATTCCTTTTCTGGATTCCATGGTCTCAAACGCTTTATCAATCTCAACGAGCGGAAAGTGGTGTGTGATAAGGGGTTTCACCCGCACTAACCCCTTTTCAAGGAGTCGAACTGCTAGCTCATGGTGGCGCGGTACGCATCCGTGCGAACCTGTGACGAAACACTCTTTATAGTGAATAGTATTTGAGAGCACACTCATCGGTCGCATGGTTTTTGGTAGGCCCCCGAATAGATTGACATACCCGCGGTGGGCGACCATTTCAACGGCTTGTTCGTGCGCTTCAACAGAACCACAAGTCGTAACGACGATATCGGGTCCCTCACCGTCTGTTTCCTCTTTGCATCTCTCAATGACATCTTCTTCTTCAGAAGCGATGTAAGCATCCGCCTCGTAAAACTTTGCGATCTCCATACGGAGCTTGCTCCGTTGTACACCGATGACTTTCGTGGCACCCATAACGCGTGCGAGGTCAATCATCATACATCCGATGGGTCCGAGACCGATAATCACCACGGTTTTTCCGAGTGACATATTGATGAGTTCAAGCCCGTTGATGGCACAGGCGAGGGGTTCAGCAAGCGCAGCCTCATCAAAACTGAGTGAGGCATCGAAGGGTGTAACGGGGCCTTCCTCTAAAACGAGGCGGGGGAGTTTCATATATTGCGCGAAAGCACCTGGGATTTGGTAACCAATGGCGTAGTTGATATGGCAGTTGTTTCCGAGTCCATCCCGGCACCAACGACACTGCCCACACGGCACATCAGCACCGATTGACACACGGTCCCCTTCCTTGACGCGCGTTACGTTTTTGCCTGTTTTAACGACAACCCCCGAATTTTCGTGTCCGATAATAGTAGGGGGTTCAACTCTGGGGTTACCGTGATGGAGAATGCGGACATCAGAGCCGCAGATACTGACGGCTTCCACACGCATTAAAGCGGCATCATCGTCAATTTCGGGTTCGGGTACTTCTCTCACGCTTAAATTGTCAAGACTTTCAAGTATAGCCGCTTTCATACTTTTAACTGTTTGCTCCTGGGCATCGTTCCACAATGTAAAGCAAAGACAAATTCTTCGCTAATCACTCAGAATTTCATTTCACGATGGTTTTTGGTAAAGTCAGAAACCTTTCCATACCTAAAGCAGGTTCTCGTCTTAACTGAAAACCTATGCGGAATGTAATGGGCATGATTCAGACTTAATTATTAAAAATCCGCACCAGACGGATGGATCAAAACTTTTGCGTAAAATTCACGCTGGTCTCGCATTTTATGTAACATGTCGGAACTATCCGTTAAAGGTACTTTATGGGTTATCAAGGGCGCGAGCGTTAGCATGCCAGAAGCCATTGCTTGAAGTACAGTACGCCAGTCATCGTCGTTGCCTGCGGCACTATAATCGGAATTCCAAGTCCCGAAAATACTCACCTCACGCCGCATTACCTGCGATATAAGCGTCGCAGGTAGGGTTACATCCGTAGCAGGATTACCGAGGAAAACAACGCTGCCCCCACGCCCGGCACTGCCGAGCGCATTCTGATAGGTAGCGGGAACCCCCGCAGCCTCAATACAGATATGCGCGCCCTTCCCGTCAGTATGTGTCTCTATGACCCCAACCGGTTCCCCAGCTAAAGTATTAAATACCTTATCAAAACCGAGTTGTTTCGCCAGTCGGAGTTTCTCTGCGACAATATCAAAGAGAAATATTTCCACTGCGCCCATTATTCTTGCCCACTGCGCAGTCATCAACCCGATAGGTCCGGCACCAAAGATCGCAACTGTCTTTCCAGCAAGCGAGGTTTGAACTCGACGGAGTGCGTGTAATGCGACTGCAGCCGGTTCTGTCATAGATGCTTCTTCGAGCGTTACGCCTTGCGGAATAGGAATTAAATTTTGCTGGGGCGAGACGACATATTCAGCGAAAGCCCCATCACTTCGCGAACCGAGATAGTCGTAGTCGTGACACTGGACATACTTTCCTTGTTCACACGCCGAACATTTGCCGCACCAGAGCAGTGGAAAGACGGCAACAGGATCGCCGGGACTAAAATCTTCAACGTCGGGACCACACGCGTCAACAATACCCGCAAATTCATGTCCACAGATCGTCGGAAAACTATAGGTGCCTTTGACAAAAATCCTCGGAATATCCGAACCGCAGACCCCACAGAAACCGATTCGGACACGAACCTCTCCGTCAGCGAGATGCGGCACGGGAACTTGTTCTAATCGTAAATCTCCAATTCCGTGTAGAACCAGTGCTTCCATTCTTTTAACTATTAAATCTGGTCGCCGCTCCAAATGTAAAGCAAAGACAAATTCCTCGCTAATCACTCGGAATTTCATTACGCGGCGGTTTCTGGTTAATTCCAACTGGCTCTGGACGATGAACCTTTAACTATTAAATTTGGACATCGTTCCTCTATGTTCCACGATAGTTTTTAGGAAATCTCTTAGCAAGCCCCAAATCAATCGCCTGCCGCGTCCGTTGGATGTTTTCAGCGCGTGAACCCGACTTGTGGAAAACACTACTCGTGCCGCCGACCAAGATATCGGCACCTGCGGACACCATTTTAGGGATATTCTCAAAACTTACATTCCCGTCAACTTCAATAGGGAGATCCACGCCATGTTTGTCTAAAAAAGCACGACACTCCGCAATTTTTCGGAGTGTTGCTGGCACCATCTTCTGCCCTGCAAACCCGGGATTTACGGTCATAATCAAGACAAAATCGAGTCGGTCAAGGACGTAATCCAATGCAGAAAACGGGGTTGCTGGATTCAGCGCAGCACCTGCTTTGACGTTGGACGCTTGAATTACGGATAACGTTCTATCAAGATGTGTCGCTGATTCAACGTGAACGGCTATCTGTTGAACGCCAATTTCCGCGACTGCGTCAACAAAGAAATCGTTATTCTCCACCATGAGATGGATGTCAAAAGCAGAGTCTGTTTTCGAGCGTAATTGCTGAATGAGCGCAAGTCCAATCGGCATATTCGGGACGAAATGTGCGTCCATCAAATCGAAATGTAGCATGCCAACGCCAGCGGCTTCTAATTCTCGAATATCGGCTTCTAAGTTGCACAAATCGGCACACATCACGGATGGTGCGATTTGGATGTGCGGTTTTGAAGATGCTGGGCTTTCAACAGGCAAAATAGTCCTTCCAGTGTCCAAAATTCTGTCTTTATCATTCTTAAGATAGGCTTGCAAACGAAACTTTTAAACCTTTAATAGTATAGCATAAAACGCAGAATTTGTCAAATTTTTGCATGGAGACGGTGTGTAAAGTTTTTGTCAAAAGTTTAGGGTGGAAGGATGGATTGTGCATATCCGTGCGCAAACTGAAAGTTTACGCTACAAAGCACTGCTGGGTTTTCATCTTTACCAATCTTCCCGCTAAAGCCCCATGCTTCAGCTTGGGGATGTAAGCGGGCGTAAGGCATGAAAGCCAAAATAAATTTGATTTTTATCTAAAAATGTGGTATAATTCATAGTATCAAGTTGGCAGACATTTCCAGCGTTACCGCAAGGCAACGTGTCTGCCTACCCACTGGAAAGGGGTTAAAGATTTGAGACTTGATATACCATGAAAACCTATAAGTATAAATTTGGACATCAATCTAATTGTATACGTCTTGGCAACCTACTTGACGATATGTGGCAGGTTCACGCGTATTTTCATAAGTGGCAGCGTCAACGCTATAAAGATCGGTTGCCGTATGCCAACCATGCTGCGATGTGTGCGCATTTGACAGAGTTGAAACGGACGACTCATCCACATTGGAATGCGTTGCCGAGTCAAGCGATCCAAGAGGAACTGAAACGGATACACTCGGCGTATGAGCGTTTTTTCAAGAAACTCAGCGGTAGACCGAAGATCAAAAAACGTCATAAGTTCAAATCCTTCACGCTGAAACAAACCGGCTGGTCTCTTGACAGCAATCGCATCACAGTGACATTCCGAAAATGGGAAAATGGGAAATGGCGATACGATAAAGTGCCGTATACATTCCATAAGCACCGTGAGTTTCATGGGAAGATCAGTCGCCTCACAATCAAGCGCGACGCTTCTGGTGATTATTGGCTTTATCTGATAACCGACTTTGTAGAAACGAAACCTCTGTCGACAACGGGTCAAAGTGTTGGGGCAGATTTCGGCATGAAAGACGCATACTTGACGCTCAGCACGGGTGAGAAGCTCCAACACCCACAACCTTTGAAACAGTCTTTGAATAAACTTCGGTCTCTCATGAAATCTTTGAGTCGTAAAGTCAAAGGCTCTCATCGTTGGTGGCAATGTGTGAGGCAAATCGCACGTCTCTATCGGAAAATCGGCAATCAACGCAAAGACTTTCACTGGCAACTCGCCTCTCAACTTTGTAAGAAGTTTGATAAAATCTTTATTGAAACGCTGAACATTGACGGCATGAAACGCTTGTGGGGACGTAAAGTTTCCGACCTTGCCTTCCACCAGTTTGTTGAGATATTGAGATATAAGTGTCAAAAACATAAGCGTCTTTTGAAAGAGATTGACCAATGGACACCTACAACAAAACCTTGTAGCACTTGTGGATACCATAATAAAAATCTTTCTCTTTCAGATAGGCAGTGGACGTGTCTCGAATGTGGTTCACACCATGACAGAGACATAAACGCTGCGATAAACATATTGCGGGCGGGGATAGCCGTCACCTGACGATATGCCTGTAGAATACTACAGGGAAACGCCCGTGGGTGGAGACGGAATAAGACGGTCTACTCTTTGAGAAAACCGCACTGTCTACGAAGCCAAAGCCCCTGCCTTTAGGCAGTGGGTGCTATCACGGAAACGCCCAAAAGGTTCGTTCCGAGAGATTTAATTCTGGCGGTGGACTGGCGGGATTTGCCCGATTCCTCTTAATCCACAACTGCTGGAAGGGCATCAAATCGCCAAATTGTGGGTTCGGATTTCGCTTGGAAACTATACGGCTTCTGGAAACGGGCAAGGTCCTGATTGCTTGTGCCGAAAACCAGGGCAATCAGCAAAACAGTTGTGCCAATGGCAAGCCACGGCGTGAAGGGTTTGGGCATCGGATGTGGTGTGATTTTCAGATCAGCGAGAGGAAAGCATCTTGTGTAACCTCCTCGGCGTGGTGAAAATCGCCAATCTTCCGCCATACGAGGGCGTGAACGCTTTTTTGGTACTTTTGGACTAATATATTGAACGCTGTGTCATCGCCAGGCAAAGTGTCCTGAATCAGTTGTACATCATTTTCCCGTTTCATGACAGACCCCTACCGTATAAATGAGTGTGTTTGTATTCAACAAAAGGTTAAATCAAAACAATTGATACGATCATAATTCCTGTATTATATCAAAGACACAATTTTGGGGTAAAAAATGTGCATAATGTAAAGAAAAGATAAGAAAATGTGTATTTTCAGGTAAAAATTGATAAAACTGAATGAATTATGAGTGGCATATCAGGAACGAGACACAATTTCGCGGAGTTGCGCGTCGAGGTCATCTGGGGGTTCAAAAGGAAGGTCAATCGGTTGGTGAGAGATCGCACTCGCATAGATACCCAAAACGGCGTTGAACTGGTGTAATGCAAGTTTTAGGTTCGTTTCGACTGGACGGGTATCGTCTTCAAGCCAGTCGAACATCGCCTGTGTCAGACGCGCTTGTGCGAGGTCGTTGTTGGCGCGCCATTCATCAGGCGTTGTTTGACGCTTCTCTACCCTCTCGGTAGAAACAATCTGCCATCCAGCGAATTCTTCAAATCGCACGTATCCGGTTTCACTATAAGCTGTCACGCGGCAGTGTGTGTGAACAGCAGGGTCGTCGGTTACACGGGGTGATGTCCAGCCGGTGTTCCAGAGACCGTAGACTCTATTTTCAAACAAAACTTGACATGAAGTCGTGTCCGGGGCGGGATAGTCACTATCAAGCAACTCGGCACCGCTCGCCGTCCCGAAGACCCTGACGATAGGGGAATCGTTGTTTAAGGACATCGCCCAATCGATGATATGGGTGCCTTGGGCAGCGAGGTTCATACCACAGGAAAAATCTAAAAAGTTAATATCCCCTAATTCACCGTTCTGCACTGCCTCTCGACAATTAATGAGTCCCGGATGCCAACGGAACTGTTTCCCAACCCCGAATTTTGTATTCGTCTGCGCCTCTAATTCACACAAAAAACGCCAGTCTGAAACGCCACAAGCAATAGGTTTTTCGACAATACATGCCGGAACACCGAGTTCAGAGACCATCGGTATGAGTTCACACCACTGATCGGGCATAGCGACGAGGTGGACGAGGTCGGGCTGTTCTGTACGGAGCATCTGCTCGGCATCGGCATAACCTGTGATACCAAAGGTTTCAACGAATTTCTGGCATCGGGCTGTATCTGACCGATTGGCACACGCGACTAACTCGGCTTGCGGAATTTGTTGATAGGCATTGGCATGACCGTAGGCTCTACCGCCACAGCCGATGATTGCGCTGCGATATTTGGGCATTGTATCCATACCTTAATAGGGCACCACGATTTGCTACAATAAATAGCTGGGTTAGATGAAGTTTAAGAAAATATTTCGGTAATTGACGGGTAATGAATTGCCCTACTACGAACGATTCCGCTTGTAGTAGTGCGATTTATCGCACGTTGAGAAATTACCTGATTAAACTCTTAAACTTCAGGAAACCTCGCCAGCGGTGTAACTACAAAATTAACGTTCCAATTTTACGCTTGCCCAGACTGTTGTTAGACGTCCCTTTGGCGAGACAGGCGTAAACCCGAAGAGCCGACCGAGTCCTTTGTCCATAATCTCATTGATATCGGCTTCGCTTAAAGCGGTATTGAAGACAGCGACATCGTCCATAAGTCCCCATCCGGGCCGCTGATCGGGCATACCGCCAATGTTGAGGGCTTGTCCTGTTAATCCAAAAACGCCACCGGTATTGGCTTGCGCATCAACCTTGCCATCTACATAGGCTATCATCTTCTTGCTATCGTAGGTGAAGGCGATGTGATGCCACTGGTCATCGTTGACGAGCGTTGGACCGGAGACCCATGAGGGTGCGAGCTGGCCACTGCCAATCTCAACCTTGCCGTGCCCACCCCCTCTTCCGGGTCCAAAGATGTTCAAGAGGTTGGTATACATGAAATTAACAATGGCATGGTCGTCGTTACAACAACCACCCAAAACGATTTTATCCTTTTTCTTAAGTTTCACCCACGTTGTTGTGGTATACTCCTCAGCACAACTGTCCAAACTTTTTGAACTCTCGACTCTTGCAATCTGGAATTGGTTATCACCAGCGAGACTCAACGCCTTATCAAATTTTCCATCATCTACCAATTCGGCACCTTTAAGCAGTTCAGCATCGTTACCGTTATCGGTAGAATCGGGAGACATATCGTTTTTGGCTTCATCAAAAAGCCATACGCCAACGAGATTTTTGATATCAATTGCCGCATCGCCGACAGTCGCAAATATCACGGGGATAATCATTAAGCAAATTATCCCGAAAATAGATAAGTTTCGCACAGCAGTATCCTCCATAATTTGGAATTGCTGGACATCGTACTTCAATAGTCCGAAAAAGTCAAGAAGAAAAAATGTATGCAGCCTTCCGCTGAATCTGGTAGAATAGAGAAACGCCGAACTAAAAAATAGTAGCGTTACAAAAATCTGTGTAAACATAAAGACTCAATCTGTCGTTTTTAATCAAGAATTAATTTTAAATTACTCCCCTATCACTGCGAACGGCCGCTTTTTATAAGGCCTTATCATGCCGCGATCCTTAATATTCACAGAAACGCAGTAAATAGGACAAACCGAGAGTATACGTGCAGATACATTTTTTGCTAAAATTTGTAGACCAGTTAACCTCAAAAGCGCGAAACCTGCTGTTAAAAACTGGACTTATCCTTATCATTGTAATCTCTGCAACGTTTGACGTTGCCGTGAGCCGTATCGCTGAAGAAGAGACTGAACCGACGGCGCAATCAGAAACCTCTCCCACTACGGATCCCACAGAATCCCGTCCACGCGCTTCCACTCCTGATTCCGACACATCCGAAACACCTGCGGAAAATCAGGGTTCTATCCAATTCGGACTGTCTAACCGCAATCCTTTCGACAGCAGCAGCGCGTCGAAACATTTCATCTGGCAAAGTGGCAATCAGCAAGAATGGCAAGCACCGGATACGTCGCAAGAAACTGAAGACCAAGCACCGACAACCGATAGCGATCGCCTCATACAACCCTACTTAGACAGCCTCCGAAGATGGCGGCACCCGCCACACTTGACCGATCTCAGTAAACTCTACAATTGGAAACCGAGGCCGAAGCGGGACGAAGAAGGTATCGCACTCCCGATGGATTCCAATCTCAAGATTACAGGCTTACAATCGGTAACGATAGAGGCAAACAAGACTCACTACTTTGGGGAAGGGGACTTGAACCGATATGGCGGCTACGGTTATGGCGGCGGATATGGGGGCTATTCATCGGGACTTGACTTAGGACTCACATCGTCTTACGGTTATGAGGATTTCGGCTATAGCAGCAGCGGATTTGGGGGTGGATACGGCTCAGGGCTTGGAAGTGGGTATAGCAGTTACGGAAGTGGCTATAGTAGTGGATACGGCAGCAGCTATGGTGGATATGGTGGATATGGGAGTGGCGGTGTTCCGCGAGCAACAGGCTTTAACCTACGACAGATTCAGCAGTTCGGTCTCCACGGTCGTGTCGGACAACGGACGCATATTGCCGTAGATTACAGTGCCGGTGGCAGCAGTTTCGGGAGTGGCGGTGGATATGGTGGATACGGCGGTGGATATGGCGGATACGGCGGCGGATACGGCATCGGTGGCGCGAAGGAGCAGAAGATTAAAATCTGGTATGAAGGTACACCGGATAGTATTATAAAAACGATCTCTTTCGGTGACATCACACTCAGCTTACCGAACACCCGTTTTTTGAATATCAATCGGAACTTATTCGGGCTTGAAGGCGTGTTTGAATGGAAAAACGCACGGCTTACAGCGTTCGGTTCCCGGAGCAAGGGCATACGCGAGGTACGAACCTTCCGCGGACAATCGCGGCGTGCAGGCGGCGGCTACGGGTACGGACCCCGCGGCATTCAGATTCAAGACACCAACTACGTAAAAAGCAGGTTCTATCACATCCACAGAGATGAAGATAACCTACTCCATGAAGCATATCTGCCCATAAAAGCAGGGAGCGAAGAAATTTACATCGATGATGGTGTTGTGGGAAACAACCAAGGCGGTAAACGGACGAGTCGAGGCTATTTCAACCCACAGTTCACTGGACAAGACTACAACATAGACTATGAAACGGGTGAAATAGAATTTCTCTCGCCGATTTCGGCGAGTTATACCATCGTTGTGGCGTATGAATATCTTGGTAGTGGCGGCGGCAGTGTTGGAAACCCTGGGGAAGTCTTTGTCGACGAAAACGGAGATGGGACACTTGATGAAGAAGGGGAAGAAGTCGGTTATGTTGTGCTAAAAGAGAAGGGTTTCCGTGGCACAGAAGCGACTCACGTCTATAGTCTCGGCAACCGAAATATTAATCCGCGCGATTTCACACTCACCATCCTCCGACAGGGGCAAAGCGAGACGTTCCAAACGAGTAACGGCTCTGCCCCCTACATCGAAATCTTCGGTCTCGACCAAAACGGCGACGGTAACGTCGATGCCCAGTTCATAGACTACGATAGAGGTATTCTTCGTTTTCCAACAACATACGGCACACATCCGTTTCAAATCACAGATCCGAACCACCCGTATTATGCCTACCGTGACACGCTCAGCAACAACGCCATCTATCTTGAAGGTGTCCGAACAGATGCCCAAATCTATACGATTATCGCCGATTACGCGTACCAATCAGAGACGTACAACGTCGGTTTATTCGTCATTCCAAACAGTGAAACCGTTCGCCTCAACGGTCGTCTCCTGACCCGCGACACCGATTACATGATGCTTTATGAAGTTGGCACCCTTCGTTTCTTCAGGCAGCTCGATGAGTTTGATGAGATTGTTGTAGAATTTGAAAAGACACCGTTTGGCGGTTCATCACAACAGGCTGTCGTCGGTGCTTGGTTAGAGTACACACATAAACCGAAGCCTAAATCGGGGAGAGAACAGAGCCTTGAGGATAGATTTAACCGATTAGGCGGTATGCAAACGATGGACCCGACCCTTGGCACCGGAACCCAAGACGCTTTCGGTGAAACTTTTTCGAGAGGCAGAAGTGGTGGTTTCGGGAGGAGTGGTTTCGGCGGCGGTTTTGGACGTAGCGGATTTGGTGGCGGCTTCGGTGGCGGCGGCTTTGGGGGTGGTTACAGCAGTTACGGCGGTCTCGGCGGTAGGTCTCGGAGTTACGGCAGTTACGGCAGCAGGATGAACTACTTTAACCCTGTTTTTCAAAAAGGATTCGCATTATCGACGGGTTATATTCTGAATACTGGACAAAAACCGGCGGAAATACCGGATGTCAACGGCGTTCCCAACCGTTTACAAGCCGTCAATGTAAACACCAGTTTCGGTAGAGAATTCAATATTGCAGGCATCTTCAATCTATTACCGTTTATTAATATGCGAAACTTCCCACTCTCCCTCGATTTTAGTGGGGAAGCCGCTTACTCACACAATAACCCGAATAGTATAGGGGTCGCACTCATTGATAGTATGGAGGGTGCAAAGGAAGCAACAACAGTCCCTACGCTGAAATACAACTGGAAACATAGCAGTTTACCTTATGTTTCACGAAACCAAACGACAACTGGAAATCCATCGGATTATCGAGTTATACCGACCAATGACAACAGAGCCGTTTTCAGAGTTGTCCTGAAAGATAAAAACGAATCCGAAGCGATCGGAAACTACATGCGAAATCGGGATGTTCCTGCTTCCTCAATCCAACCGCTCTCCCTCTCGACCGAAGAACGGCTCATTATGGAACTCGGCTACGATTTCAGAGATGTCGTTGCAGAATGGGGAGGCTTTTCAAACGGTCTATCCGCATCAGGTGTAGATTATTCGGAACGCGGTTTCCTCGAAATCTGGCTACGCGTCCAAGGAGACGATAACGTGACACTGCACTTGAACCTCGGTGTAGTGAACGAAGATACCGATGAAGACAAGCGATTGGACAGCGAAGACCTTCCTGATACGCTAATTGACACAAACGGGGATGGCAGTGTTGATGCTTTAGATTTGGACTTGGAGAATCTCTCAGAGGCTGACCGATATCGCGGAAACGGCACACTGGATACCGGTGAAGATATAGGATGGAATTACGATGGACCCCTGGGGGGCATCTCTGTCGGTGAAGATAATCAAATCCTCGACAGTGAAGACCTCAACGGGGACGGTGTACTCGATGGTGCTGATGCCTATTTTGAAATTTCAATCCCCCTGAATGACATCCCGAATGAGTGGATCAAAAGCAAAAACGCAAATGACTGGATGTTCCTGAGTATTCCGCTCTCGAAATTTACACCGACGGGTTCGCGGCTCCCCAGTCTTGTGTTCGTGCAACACTTCCGGTTCTGGTTGCGCAAAAACGCACCCGGCAACGCACAAGGCACCTTACAGTGGGCATCCATCGAAATTGTTGGAAACAAATGGCAACAGGGAATTATAACCCGCTCCGCCTCGCAAATCAATCCGGAGATTGAACCGACACTTAGCGATCCTGCGCTTACACCTACAGGTGAAACACTCTCAACAAGCACAATCGTCGAGGATACCCTCGAAAAGTTCATCGTTGGCACAAAAGACAACTTTAGCTACGATGATTATCAGAGCGCGTATCTTGACATTGAGGACAATGAACTCTTCAAAAAACTGCATCCATTCACAGCAACGTCCCTCGGCTTTCAAACGCAACAGCAACGCGAACAGACGCTGAGCCTTGAGTACTACCTCTTCCCAGGATCTTACGGCGTTACTTCTAAACAACTGAAAGGTTTAACGCAAAGCGAAGGACAAGACTTCAGCAAGCACGATACGCTTCGCTTTTGGCTCTACGGTGACAAAAGCGATACAACCTTTGTTTTGCAACTCGCCCCGACCGTCCGTACCGGCTATCGCAGCTCGTTTTATAGTTCAGACCCGTTCGTTGATCAGACGCAGGAAGAAGATGTCAATGTTTTTGAGAATCTGACAGACTACTATGAATATACGGTGCCGATCGATTTTGACGGCTGGAAATTAATTGAAATCGATCTGCGAGATTTACACAGGAATGCCTATCCGGATGTAGTGGTCAGCGAACAGCAGTCAGCAGTCAGTGATCCGTCTCTTGTAGGGGCAGACACACCACCCACAAGTACGGACAGCCAACCAATAGATGATGCGCCCGATGGACACCCTGATGGCTTCGCGATTCGTGGGAGAAATAGCACGCGACTCTCGATTAAAAACATTGGTGGTATCCTATTGGGTATTCGTAATAACACTGACCGTGAAATTAGCGGTGAGATCTGGGTGAACGAGATCCATCTCGGCGATCCGCTCGTCCGTGCCGGATGGGCGCGGCGTGGCAATATGTCAGTTGGTCTCGGTAATATCGTTAAATTGCGCGGCGGTTATGCGAGCCAAGATAAAGACTTTGAAAGCGGCGCTGGTGAAGTCGGCAGACAACGGCTTTCTTCACGCGGATATAGCACGACGAACAACGATTACAACATTGATGCAGATGTCACGCTCTTCCCGTGGTTACCCGTCCGATATGCCATCCGACAACAGGAGACGGAAACCGAGAGTCAGCGAGGCGGTTATAGTAGTTTTCAAAGCGGGAAGAGCGAAATTCGGAGCCGAGATTTTTCTGTGCAATTCAACCGAAACCCGTTTCCAAACCTCGGCTTCGCTTATAACTACCAAGATTTCTGGAACGAACGTCAGGGAACGCAAATTAGCCACCTCTATACCGGCAGTTTTCGTTACGATCTCGGTTCAAAACTCGGCGTTAATGCCCAATATCGCCACGAGGATATACTCGCAAAGCCGGAAACCGCGACAGATACAGCCTCAACTTCCAGTTCCTATTACAGTTACGGTTACGGCAGAAATCGGGACGAAAAAACAGATAGTGGTACAATAACGTTAAATATTAGTCCGACAAACATCTTCAGCCTAAGCCCAACTTACGATATTAGCCGGACGCTTGAAAGACGAGAAGATCGCAGTTCCAGAGCACCCTTTGGTAGTAACGTAGCAACAGAGCCAGAAACGGCTGAAGCCGAAGAAGAGATAGAACCCGACTTTTCAATTGCGCAGCGCGAACATCGCTTGTCGCTCACACCGCGTCTCAACCGGGATCTGCTTGGAATGCGACCTACTGTCACAAGCCGGATGAGTTTCCGTGAGAATTGGTTCAGCGAGGAAAAAAATGCTTCGCTCAATGGAAACGTTAGCCTTGGGATGAATCTACGCATCGAAAAATGGTTCGGATGGCTCTTAAATGGCAGTCAGCAGTCAGCAGTCAGCAGTCAGCAATCAGCAGATCGTGTCACAGGAGAAAACGCTATATCTGCCACAAAGGAGTTACCGATAACCGATAACCAACAACCGACAACTCTTACGGAACAGTTACGGGAAGATGGTATCGACGAGACACAAATCCAAGAACTCGAAGAAAAACGTGGTGATTGGATTGAACGCGATAAGACAGCGGACGGCGAACCGCGAACCGCGAATAGCGAACCACCAACGGTTTCCAACAATCAACAACAAGATGGGATTCTGAACCGGCTTCTAAAAAGTTTCACTGTGAGTACGAACGCCAACTTTACAGCGACCGAATCGTATCGGCGGCTTGCATCCGGTCAGTCCCTTATAGAAATTTATTCGCTCGCCGAAGATGCCAAGGAACGGACGAACTCGCGGCGGAGCAACCGTTACACGTTGCGAAGCTCGGTAGATCCATGGAAATGGGCATCCTTTGGGGCAAACGTTAGTACCTCTGATAGTTTCCGGAAGAGCTCGGGTAGCATCTATACATCGCACGCAGAATCTTATGAAACCGACCTAAAACTGACTGCGAGGGAAACCACCAGCTTCCAACTCCGTTATAGCTTCACGAAACGAGACAATACAACGCAGGAAGCAACCCTTAGCGATAGCACTGCGCACACCCCCTCACTCAGCTGGATACACACATGGGGCAAAGAGACTCGGACGGCGTTGGGGATCCGCACGACTTTCCAAGA
Organism: Candidatus Poribacteria bacterium; assembly: GCA_028820845.1. Classification (NCBI taxonomy): domain Bacteria; phylum Candidatus Poribacteria; species Candidatus Poribacteria bacterium. The sequence goes on along the minus strand of JAPPII010000022.1, from coordinate 6,114 downwards.
TCAGCAGCGAAGTGGCATTCAAAGCAACGCCTTTATCGTCACACCAAATCTGAGTGTTGATTACCGCTACCGGACAGAAAACGGGATACGCCTCCCGTTTTTCGGTAGAGTCCCACTGCAACACGATCTGGAGTTAACCAACACCCTCTCCTGGGCGATTCGGAGGGAGAATTTCGGTGCCAACCGTGAAGAACGTTCGGAACGCTACGAGACAACGCTGCGGGTCGGATATAAAATTAGCACGCATATCACAGCAAACCTCCATCTCGGTGTTAGTTACAATCACGATAGGGTTGAAGAGGGTAGGGACTTCCTCTCTATTGCAAGCGCGCTGACGGTCCGTGGGGAAATTCAGTGATAGCACCCAACGCCTAAAGGCGTGGGCTTCGGTTTCGTAGACAGTGCGGTTTTCTCAGAGAGTCCACCGTCTTATTCCGTCTCCACCCGCGGGCGTTTCCCTGTAGTCTCCTATACTACAGGCATATCGTTAGAGAACGGCTATCCCTGCCCGCAATATGTTTATCGCAGCGTTGATGTCTCGGTCGTGGTGAGACCCACATTCAGGACACGTCCATTGCCTTTCGTTCAGCGTTAATTTTTCTTTATGGTATCCACAATCCGAGCAAGGTTTAGAGGTGGGGGTCCATTGCCCGATTTGAACAAAATGACGCTTATGTTTTTGACACTTATACCGCAATATCTCAACAAACTCGTAGAACGCAAGGTCGGAGACTTTGCGTCCCCACAAGCGTTTCATGCCATCAAGGTTCAACGTTTCAAGCACAATCGTATCAAACTTTTTACAGAGTTTGGTAGCCAGTTGCCAGTGAAAGTCTTTGCGTTGGTTGCTGATTTTCCGATAGAGCCGGGAGAGTTGTCTCACGCAACGCCACCAACTGTTAGAACCTTTTTCTTTTCCCGAAAGCGACTTGTTGAGGGTTCGCAATTTGTTCAAGGAGTGTTTCAGCGGTTGTGGGTGTTGGATCTTCTCACCCGTCGAAAGTGTCAAGTATGCGTCTTTCATACCGAAGTCTGCCCCAACACTCTTACCCGTTGTCGGCATCGGTTCCGTTTCTACAAAGTCTGTGATGAGATAAAGCCAATAATTACCACAAGCACCGCGCTTGATGGTGATACGACTGATATTGCCATGAAACTCGCGGTGTTTATGAAATGTATACGCCACTTTATCATGGCGCCATTTCCCTTTCTCCCATTTTCTGAAATTGAGGGTGAGACGAGTGGCTTTCAGCGTCCAACCCGATTGTTTGAGCGTCAACGACTTGAACTTATGACGCGGTTTGATATGCGGTCTACCACCAAGTTTCTTGAAAAAAGGCTCATAGGCAAGATGTATCCGTTTCAATTCTTCTTGCATCGCTTGACTCGGCAGTGCTTTCCAATGCGGATGCGTCGTGCGTTTCAACTCAGTCAAATGTTCACACATCGCAGCGTGGTTCGCATACGGCAAGCCGTCTTGATACCGTTGACGCTGCCACTTATGGAAGTATTCATGCACTTGCCACATATCATCAAGCAGGTTGCCAAGCCGGATACAATTGGATTGTTTGCCGATTTTGTATGTGTAGGTTCTCATGGTATATCAGACATCAGACTTTTAACCCCTAACGAGTGGGTAGGCAGACACATTGCCTTGCAGCAATGCTCGTTATGTCTGCCAGCCTGATAGAAGGATTATACCACATTTTTACTATAATTGTCAAGTTTTTCTTAGGTTTTCACGCACTTAGCAGGTTTATATCCCAAACCTAAAGGATTGGACTTTACGCCTGAATGCCCGTAATCAGTGCAGGCGGACGATTCTGATGCTGCATGCAGATCAAGCAGAGGGATAGACAGCAATACCATCCACGTCAGGCACAAAAGACTGAAAATTGTTTTGTGTTTCATATATCCTAACTCCTTTGAAGGGTATCACCTGAATTACTGGGTAGGAGGTGATGGCATTTCCTGCTCAAGTGCTTTTAACTTTGCGTCTATCTTTGCCTGTTTTGCCCACAACTCGTTATATCTGCGCCACATTTCTGAGTTCGCGTTATATTGTTTCCACTCCTCCACTGTTTTTGGAAATACTTCGGACATTTCGCGATTCAACTGCGAGTATTGGTCTATTAACTCGTGATATTTTTCTCGCCATGCGTGGTGAGCTTCGTGAAATGTTTGCATGCGTGCGGATGTCTCCTGTGTAGGTGCGGATGCCTCTTGATTCGGTGCAGCGACTTGTGCATTGACGGGCGCGACAGCGGCACTTTCGCCCCGCACTTCACCTGAAAAGTTCTCTTGAACAAGCGCGGGCGAGTTCACAGGCGTGTGTGCCTCATGCGGTTCTGCATGCCAGACATCCCCGTGCCAGTGTCCGCTCTCGGCAGTTTCCCCGGGCGGGGGCGGTTTCGGAGCGTTCACGCGCTCTGGGGTGCTTTGGATGTCACGGGTGGCTTGGCGTTTGACGGTGTTCAGATACAACAGACTACTGGCAACGAAAACCACTGCCAGCACGAGTGCTATGAAAACACGATTCTTGGATAACAGTCGATTCAACATGCGTTTATCTCCTTTGTGGGTTGAGAAAAATATCTGTTTCGAGGTGTAAGAGCACCGTCTCGCCATCTTTTTCGAGTCTGACGGATTTCGGCTGAACATCAGTGAGCATCAACCCGTGGATCGAATCACCGAGAAACACCTTTCGGTATTCGTCCGTCGCGGTGTCTTGTATCCATGCGGTTGCGGCGACAGGATCCGCAGGATACACCTGCGTGGCGAGGAGGCGAAGGTATGGCTCTCGGATGTCGGAGACGCTTCGGCTTGCGTCTGCTTCGGATCGCTCGGGTATTGATGAACATGCGGGGGATCAGCACACAGGATCATCCGCCCCCCACTGACCGTGCAGGTCTCCCCCTTGTCATTACGAGGACAGCGCGCCAGACCATGCTCCGACCCCTCAGCGCAGAAATAAAACTGTTCGCTACAAAACTCACAACACACCCGCAGATGAATCCCTTCTGAACCCACAGCATGACCACACGCCAGGGTGTTAGGCACAACCTCTTGCTCTCGCTCCACCGTCTGCTGCGGGTCCGTTCCCTCTCTGATTTCACTGGCAGTCACCGAATGCTGCGTAGGTTGATTCCATTCCCGTGTGGAACACGAACTGTTCGTACACAGACGAAACGACTCACCACACACATCGGAACGACTCCCCGACATCTGAAAGTTTGAACACGACAGCACCGCATGGCTCGTATCCGGCTGGCTCGGACAATTGTAGTAGTCCTTACCACAACCACCCGACGATGGACACGTCTGCAGATGTGAAGTCGTGGCTAACACCAACGTCTCAAACGTATCGGAACACGGCCCGGACAGACATACAACGAATTGACATGCGGGTGCTGCGGGGGATAGATGGTTTTCACCTGCTCCTCCGGTGAGGCTTTGTCATTATACCAATCCACGGCATCCTCATAGGTGGCTTGTGCCACCAGCACATCCGCCCACAGCCGATCGCAAGTCGCCCGCTGCGTCTCGATCGCTTCTAACTGTGCTCTCATCGCCTCGCTGATTTCATTTGCCTCCTCGGCTTGCTCGAGTGCCGCCTTGATCTTCCCAAGCAGCGACCCCGGATCCGTTGCAGGTGTCGAGTCGATGGAAATCCCCTGAAGACTTCCATGCTGGCGGGTAAACGTGCTGATCATCTCGTTGAGACGATCATTGGCGATCTTGTGCGTCTTCTCCGCAGATTCGACCTCCTTCTCTGCGTCATCCCTATCCTGCCTAAGTTCCGGGAGGGTTTTTGCTCTTGCGGGGTTTCGGCGTGTGCCGTGCGACCTACAAACAGAAGACTCAGCAGCACAAGCAGCATGATCGCGGGGGTGTTGTGGGTTCTCATTGGTTCGCCTCCCTTGCTTCCGCCGAGGCTTTATTGCGTGCTTCCGTGATGCTATACCCCTGATCTAAGAGCTCCTTCACCCGAGTGATATTCAGAGCCTTAACACCTTTAAAATCAAAGTAACGCCGATGCATTTCTCTGATTTCATCACACTGCGCGCGGGTCCAGAGACCGAACGTGGGGTACGCAGCATTTCTAATATTCGACATGATTGCGCTTGCGATCCGCAACTCATGGGTATGAGACCACCCTTGTTCTGGATCATAGTGTTCCACATAAAAGTTGAAGTGATCGATATAGGCGGTTTTCGTGGCTTCAAAGTCGTGTAAATCCACAGGCACATCTTCAAACGGCGGGGGGTTGTTCGTCTGCTTGGGATACTTCGCACGCAATGCCTGATACGCAACGGCAATTTCTGAGGCAGTGAAAATATCCGGGCGTTGGGAGGGCTGCGAGAGACGAGTCTCCGCGGCATCGGCACTCGGGGTCTCATGCGGTTCTGCGTGCCATTCATCCCCGTGCCAATGTCCGCTCTCGGCAGTTTCCCCGGGCGGTGGGGGTTTCGGGGCGTTCACGCGCTCTTGGGTGCGTTGGATGTCACGGGTGGCTTGGCGGTTGACGGTGTTCAGATACAACAGACCACTGGCAACGAAAACCACTGCCAGCACGAGTGCTATGAAAACACGATTCTTGGATAACAGTCGATTAAACATGCGTTTATCTCCTTTTTGGGTTCCGTTGAAGGACGTTGCGAATGTGCAGCCTCAAAACAACTTCAGCAGTAGCCATCCAGCAAGAATGCCGAATCCGAAAAACAGAACAACTACCGCGTAAAACCCCCAGCTCTTTTTTGTATCATCGGGTAGTGATGTCGGATCATCGGGTAACATCGGATCTTCTAACATCGGATCATCAGGTAACATCAGGGTCTCCTTTTCAGTTTATCTCCTTACGGTGTTGAGAAAAATATCGGTGGCAAGGTGTAAGATAACCGTCTCGCCCTCTTTTTCGAGTCTGACAGATTTCGGTTGAACCTCAATGAGCATTAAACCGCCCATCGAATCACCGAGAAACACCTTTCGGTATTCGTCCGTCGCGGTGTCTTGTATCCATGCGGTTGCGGCGACAGGCTCCGCAGGATACACCTGCGTGGCGAGGAGTTTCAAGTGCACACCTCTGTTCTGCTTTGGGTTCAAGTCCGTGCCGAGAGGGGCGAATAGGTTATTCTGAATTATCGTTTGGTAAAACTCGCTGTCAAGCGTCTCTGAAAACGCATCACCCTCAACAAAGACATCGCTTTCGAGAGGGCGCGGGGCTGCCTTGGGCAGCGCGGCAAAACGCTTTATCGCTTCTGTCGACTCTTCGGGCTGTGCTTGTAAACAATAAAGACCCAACGGACAACAGATCACCAACACAACACACACATCAAATCGCCAATGCTTGAAACACATAAATGGACTCCTTAGCTGTTAGCCGCGTCCTGACAGAACATCGGTGGACACGGGGGTGAGGGTTCAGGAGCACAGAAGACAGAGGTCCCCGAACAGGATGGACTCGGTGTGTGAGTTCGCAAAGCACCGTATCCGAGTGTCAGCAGAACGCAGAAAAGCAGGAGTGCCAGTCTCCAGTATTTCGTATCGTCTCGCATGAGGTATAACTCCTTATCGTGAACGTAATGACGATACCGCGAGACGTGAAGCAGTATACCACATTTCGAGGGTATCGTCAAAGGAAAGTAGTCGCATCGCGGGGTGCCTGGTTTTTCGGGGTGTGCTGCGATGCAACGCGAAGAACCCAGAATACCTGCCGTGTGTCTGCGGAAGGCAGTATCTGGGTAGAAACAGTTTTGACAATCGTGAGAAAGACGGTCTTGTATTTTGTGAAGTAAACTACTTAACGTAAGGGGGGAGGAGGGGGGGGTAAATCGTGATGTTAACCGAAGAAACACACGGTGGCAGCGGAAAGAAGCGACTGTCTACCGAGCAGCACACGCCCAGCAACCGCACACCTAACGTCTCTATTTTCGATATTTTATCACTGATCCATCGGTTCTTCATCTGCTATTTCCCTACATGAATGTGAAATGCACAGTGGCACTTTTTGGGGGCCACCTTCCTGAAATATAATTATAGCCTACATCTCAAAAAATGTCAAATATAGGACTTACGCAGCGTTAAATTTGAGTGAGGGTGATTTGAGTTGCTGGC
>JAPPII010000021.1 GCA_028820845.1 Candidatus Poribacteria bacterium | reverse complement strand
CGTGATAACATTAAGAAAACTGAAATTGCCTATGTCCAAAACTACTTATTGCGTTATATTTTAGAAAGGTGGCACTCCCAAAAGTGTCGCTGTGCATTTCACATTCACACAGGGAAATAACAGATGAAGAACCGATGGCTCAGTCATAAAATATCGAAAATAGAGACGTTAGGGGTGCCGTTGCTGGGCGCGTGCTGCTCGGTAGACAGTCGCTTTTTTCCGCTGCCCCCGTGTGTTTCTTTGGTTAACATCACTATCCACCCCACCCCACCCCACCCCACCCCCCCCCACTTTACTCCCGTTAAGTGTTTTACCTCACAAGACAGATATAATTTCTATACAGACTATTTCTACCCAACTGATACCTCTGTTGAACGCAAAGTATCTCAGTAGGGGCTTTGCGCGTTGCATCACAGAACTTACCAATACACCTGAACCTTCGCAACGCAACTTTCACACCTTGACGATCACACCCAGACATGCTATTCTTATGCCATCTCGTGTCGTCATCATGTTTTCTATCAAAAGGAACACTTCATGCGAGATAAGACCAAACAATGGATACTGCCCATCACACTACTCTTCGTCATCATCACACTCGGATACGGACACCTGAAAACTGACGCACCGAGTCTACCCTGTTATAGAACTTCAATCTTCTGTTTTCCTGAAACACCACCCCTGTGTCAACCGAGCCTCTGTCAGGACACAGACAACAAATAAGGAGACTACTGATGTTTTTCAAGAATGGGACGTTTCTTGTGTGTCTGGTCTGTATCCTCTGTTGTTTGTTCGGTCTCTATTGTTTACAAGCACAGCCCAAAAGGTGACACAGGCTCCAAAGCGTTTTGCCGCGTCGCCCAGCACAGCAGCCCCTGGACCTCTCGAAAGCCGTGTCTTTGTTGAGCGTGATGCGTTCTCAGCGTCCATCGACTCGGAGTTCTATCAAATGATTATCCAGAATAACCTGTTTGCACCGCTTGGCACAGTCCTGAACCCGCAGCCTGTCCTTGGAGACAGCCTTGTGTTGCTTGGGACGCGTGTCTACCCATCGGATCCTGTCGCTGGGTCGGCGTGGTTGAAAAACACCATGACGGGCGAATATCGCGAGGTGTTTCTCGGTGACTCGATGGCGGGTTTGATGCTCACAGAGGTTAAGTCAAAACAGGTCACACTCGAAGGAGCAGATGAGCGGGTCGTCTTGAAACTCAAAACCGATATTTTTCTCAACGCAAAAAGGAGATAAGTTATGTTGAACAAGAAGATTTGGCTACCGATTTTGATTGTGTTATTGATTGTAATAGGTATTGGTGTGTGGCGAGGCCAGCAAGCTGCCAATCAAGCTCCTATCAAGGTCTACAAACCCGTAGAAGTTGAAAAGACCGAAGTCCCACCGAAAGTTAATGATGAGACCGCACAAGGTGGGCATTTTCATGAGGATGGCACTTTCCATACTGAACCGCATGAAGCAAATGGGATGGAAACCCCTACATCCGGGGAAGCAGCATCCGAACGGAACGACCCCCTTGATGAGTCCGGTGCCTCGGGAGCAGGTTCACAGCGTGAAGGTGTTGCTCTGGATCCCCTTACGTCTGAAGAACGCAAAGCACTTGAGGCAAAAATCCAGCAACTTAGAACTGAATATAACGCACTCGCGCGTATTAGCCAACCGAAGACTACTCAGTCAAGAAAACTTCTAAAGGAGGCAAAAGAACTCCAGCGCAAACAAGAGGTGCTCTCGGCAGAAATGTCTGCGATCCGTACGGATAAGTGGCTTTTGAAAAAAGATAAGTGGCTTTTGAATAAAGAAAAGGAACGCCGCGAGGCACCCCTTTTCGAAGAGTGGAAACAACTAGGGGACCTGGTAACATCAAAGATAGATAGGTCTGAGGTACTGGATACAGAAGTCATCAAGCTTCTTGAACAGCAGAAGGCGATCTCAAAAGAGATCGAGGCTCTGCGGGATCGATTGCAGGAGGGACAACGATGAAAAACAGACCAATTTTTCTACGTAGTGTTTACATTTTGTTAGCAGTGATCAATATAGCTGCGAAATA